>JBFKGB010000240.1:0-5920 GCA_041633535.1 Euzebya sp.
AGCCTCGCGGTCGCCTTCGACTTCGCTGACCATTCCACGTACCTGCAAGGCCGCGGGGTCATCACGCTTCAGCTCCAACGCCGTGTCCGCCAGCGTCCGCGCCTGCTCGACATTGCCCGTCAGCAGCTGCACGCCCTCCGATCACTCGTGGACCAGCTGGCGAAGGTGGAGCCCGGCGACGTGCTGCCCCTCATCGTGACGGCGGTCGGGGTCGCGCTGGAGCAGCCGCGCCTGGCGCTGCACCTGATCGGGCCGGATGGTGGGACCCTGCAGCTCGCCGCCGGCTTCGGTCTCGACGGGCCCCTGCACGATGCCCTCGCGGCCCTGCCGGTCGGTTCTGCCCACCCGCTGGCACAGGCGGTGCGGACGCGCGACGGGGTCACCGTGGCCGACCTGCGGGGCCACGCCGACCCGGCGGCCGCGGCGCTGCCCGCCGTGGGGTACCGCAGCACGTGGAGCGTGCCCCTGGTCGCTGGTGCAGAGGTGCTCGGGACCCTCTCGGGCTTCGCAGCCACCATCGGCCCGATGACCGCCGGTGCCATGGAGCTCGCGACGCTGTACGCGAGCCACGCCGCCGCGGCGCTCGAGCGCGACCGCTTCCTGACAACGGTCACCCGGCGCAACCGGACGCTGGAGACGATCCGCCAGGTCCTGCAGGAGCTGGCGGGCCCACAGGCCGACGACACCGGTCTGGGCATCGCCGTCGACGCGCTCAGGGTCGGGCTCGCCGCGGACGACGTGGCGCTGCTGGACCCGTCGGGCGCCGGACGTTGCCGCACCGACCTGCTGCGCGCTGACGGCGGGGTCAGCACCTGGGGGGATGCCGACGGCCGGACCGTCATGGCCGTCGCCGTCCGCGACCGCGAGCACGGCCGCGCCCTGGTGGCGCGCTGGCCGGCTGGCGTGGACCCCGACGAGGGGTCCGCCGAGCTCCTCGTCGACGGGGCCCGCTCACTCGTGCTCGCCCTGCAGCGCCAGGCCGACGCCCAGGCCCGCGAGGAGGCGACGGCGCTGCGCCGGTCCAACGCGCTGCAGCGCACCTTCCTGTCCCGGCTGAGCCACGAGCTGCGGACACCGCTGACAGCGATCCACGGCTACGCCGACACCCTGCGACAGCCTGACGTCAGCTGGGACGACTCCTCCACCGGCCGGTTCCTGGACACCATCGTCCGTGAGTCCGAACGCCTGGGGCACCTCGTGACCGACCTGCTGGACGCCTCGGCCGTCGAGGCCGGCGTGCTGCACCTGCAGCCCGACTGGTGCGAGCTCGGACCCGTGGTCGACGCGGCGGTCGCCTGCATCCCCGCGTCGCTGCGCGACCGCGTGGACGTGCTGGTCGACGAGGACCTGTCGACCGTCCGGGTCGACCACGACCGCCTGCAGCAGGTCCTCGTCAACCTGATCGGCAACGCGCTGGTCCACAACGCCGAGGACACCCGCGTCATCGTGCGGGTGCGACACGCCGGGCGTGGGCGGCTGCACGTGCTGGTCAGCGATGACGGGGCCGGCCTGCCGCCCGCCGTCCAGGCAGGGCTGTTCGTCGCCGGCGTCCGGGGCAGGGCGTCCGGCGGCGGCGCGGGCCTGGGGTTGTCGATCGCCGACGGCATCGTCCGCGCCCACGCGGGGCGGATCACGGTCCGGACCGGCCCCGACGGCACGACGTTCACGGTGGACCTCCCCGTCGACGGGCCGCCCGGCGACAGCCCGACGTGGTCGCCCGACGTCACCCCCTCCGCAGCCAGGGCGGACGCCGGATGAGCACGATGCGGACCACCGTCCTGCTGGTCGAGGACGACCCCAACATCGGCGACCTGATCCGGACCAACCTGTCCGTCCGCGGGTACGACGTCGTGGTGGCCGTCGACGGGACGGACGTCGACCGGCTGGTCGAGCGGGAGCGGCCCGACATCGTGCTGCTGGACCTGATGCTGCCCGGCGCGGACGGCTTCGAGCTGTGTCGGCGGATCCGCTCGCGGTCACAGGTGGGGATCATCGTGGTCTCGGCCCGTGGCGGGGAGTCCGACAAGGTGCGCGCCCTCAACCAGGGCGCCGACGACTACCTGACGAAGCCGTTCGGCATCAACGAGCTGCTGGCCCGCATCGCCGCGACCCTGCGCCGCAGCCGGCCCGCCGTCGAGCCGGTCGCTGACAGCATGCGTGTGGCGGTGGGCAACGTCGTCATCGACCTGGAGGCCCAGTCGGTCACCCTCGACGGCGGTCGCGTCCACCTCACCCCCACCGAGTTCAGCCTGCTGCGCGAGCTCGCCGTCGACCGGGGGAAGGTCCTGACCCACGGCATGCTGCTGCGCCGTGTGTGGGGGCAGGCCTACGAGACCGAGACGGAGTACACCCGGGCCTACGTGCGACGGATCCGGGCGAAGCTCGAGAACCCCGGCTGTCCCGAGCTGATCATCACGGAGCCGCGGATCGGCTACCGGCTGAGCGGCTGAGATGACGGGCAGTCAGGGCTGTTCACAGTTCGTTCATGCCCGGACCGTGGTGTTCACACCTCGTTCACAGGATCGTCACTAGCGTGACGCACAGCCCGCTGGACCAGGGGGTGCTGAGCTCTGAACGGAGAACGACACATGGCACGGACAACGATCACGCGGATCCTGCTGCCGCTCCTCGCCCTGGCGCTGGTCGCCTCGGGCTGCGGCGGTGACGACACCGACACCGACACGGGGACCGACTCCGGCTCCGAGTCGGGCGACACCGCGACGACGGGGGACGCCGGCGACGGCAGCATCTGGGTGCTGCTGCCCGACAGCGCCACCTCGGCCCGCTGGGAGACCGACGACCGTCGGTTCTTCGAGGAGGCCTTCGACGCGGCGGGTGTGGACTACAACATCGTCAACGCCGAGGGTGACGCCCAGCAGCAGGTCAGCCAGGCCGAGCAGGCCATCGCCTCCGGCGCCGAGGTCATCCTGTTCGTCAACCTGGACGCCGGGTCCGGTGCGGCGATCATCCAGCAGGCCCGTGACGCCGACGTGGCGATCATCGACTACGACCGGCTGACCATCGAGGGTCCCGGCGCCGACGTGTACGTGTCGTTCGACAACGTCGAGGTCGGTCGCACCATGGCGGAGGTCCTTGAGCCCGCCATCGACGAGCTGGACGTCGACACCCCCCGGATCGTCCAGCTGAACGGCGGGCCCACGGACAACAACGCCACGCTGTTCCGGGAGGGCTACTACGAGACCGTCGAGCCGCGCGTCGAGGCAGGCGACTGGGAGCTCGTGGCCGACGAGGCGGTCCCCGAGTGGGACAACGCCGAGGCCCTTCGCATCTTCGAGCAGATCCTGATCGACGCCGGAAACGACGTGGACGCGGTCTTCGCGGCGAACGACGGCCTGGCCAACTCCGTGGTGGCCGCGCGCAAGAACGCAGGCCTCGACCCCTTCCCGCTGTCAGGTCAGGACGCGACAGTCGGTGGCATCCAGAACATCCTCGCCGGGGACCAGACGATGACGGTCTACAAGCCGATCAAGGCGGAGGCCGAGGCGGCCGCCGAGGCCGCGATCGCCCTGCTGAACGGTGAGGACGTCACCGCGCTGGCGGGTGGAGAGACCATCAGCAACGGCAGCGCCGACGTGCCCTTCATCGCGCTCACCCCGGTGGGCGTGACGGCCGACAACGTCGCCGACACCGTCATCGCCGACGGGTTCCGCACCTGGGAGGAGATCTGCGTCGGCGACTTCGAGCAGTTCTGCCCCGAGGACCGCTGACCCCGACGCCGGGTGCCGGTGGCGGACCACCGGCACCGGCACCCGGCCGGCCAGACGCAGAGCGGCGAGCGAAGGGACGTGTGATGGGCGAGGAGACGACACCGATGCTGCAGTGCATCGGGGTGAGCAAGCACTTCGGGGCGGTCCGCGCCCTGCACGAGGTCGACTTCGAGGTCCGCGCCGGCGAGGTCATGGCCCTCGTCGGGGACAACGGCGCAGGGAAGTCCACCCTGATCAAGGGCATCGCGGGAAGCCAGCCCTACGACGGCGGGACCGTCCTCTTCGAGGGACGTGAGGTCCACCTGGACGGCCCGAAGGCGGCATCCTCCCTCGGCATCGAGGTGGTCTACCAGGACCTGGCCCTGGCCGACAACCTGGACGTCGTGGCCAACATGTTCCTCGGCCGCGAGCGCTTGCGACACAGGATGCTCGACGAGGCCGCGATGGAGCAGGATGCCAAGGCGACCCTCGCGTCGCTGTCGGTCACGACCCTCCGGTCGGTCCGCCAGACCGTCGCGGAGCTGTCGGGCGGTCAGCGGCAGGCCATCGCGGTGGCCAAGGCGGTGATGTGGAACTCCAAGGTCGTCGTCCTGGACGAGCCGACCGCCGCCCTGGGCGTCGCGCAGACCCGCCAGGTCCTGGACCTGGTCGGCAGGCTCCGCGAGCGCGGGTTGGCAGTCGTGCTGATCTCGCACAACCTGCACGACATCTTCGAGGTCGCGGACCGGATCACGGTGCTGCGGCTCGGACAGCTCGTCGGCGTCTACGAGCGGCGGGAGAGCACGCAGCAGGAGATCGTCCACGCGATCACCGCGGGCTCGCTGTCGACCGTCCCGGGCATGGAGGAGCAGCAGGTATGAGCACCACGACGACACCGGCCCCGCGCACCGACCTCCGCACGTACGCGGCACGGTGGTGGGAGCGCACGAGGGGTGGCGAGCTGGGGTCCATCCCGATCATCATCGGTCTGGTGCTGATCGTGGCGGTGTTCGGCACCCTCGAGCCGGTCTTCCTCTCGAGCGCCAACTTCGTCAACCTGCTGCTGCAGATGGCCGCCATCGCCATGATCGGGATCGGGATCGTCTTCATCCTGCTGATCGCCGAGATCGACCTGTCGGTCGCCTACGTCGGCGCCGTCGGGGGCGTCGTCACCACGCTGCTGCTCCGCCCCGGCGACCCGGGATGGCCGTGGCCGCTCGCAGTCGCGGTCGGGCTCGGCATCACCACGCTGATCGGCTTCCTGCAGGGTTGGGTCATCACCCGCTTCGGGGTGCCGTCGTTCGTGGTGACCCTGGCCGGGTTCCTCGCCTGGAGCGGGGTGGTGCTGATCCTGACCACCGAGACCAGCCAGGCCGGCACGATCATCATCCAGGACCCCGTCATCCTGGGCCTGACCAACACCTTCCTGCCGGACGCAGCCGGCTGGCTGCTGGCGCTGGGCGTGGTCGGCGGCTACGCGGCCGCACGGATCGGGGGCCAGCGCTCCAGGCTGGCCCGCGACCTGGATGCCCCACCCACATCGGTATTGGCGCTGCAGATCGCCGGGCTGGCCGTGGTGACCGGCTTCACGGTGTTCTACGCCAACACCGACCGGGGCATCCCCGTGGTCGCGCTCGTGCTGCTGGTGTTCCTGGTCGGCTGGACCGTCGTGGCCAGCCGGACGCGCTTCGGCCGGCACGTCTACGCGGTGGGCGGCAACCCCGAGGCGGCCCGGCGGGCCGGCATCGACGTGAAGCGGCTGCGGATCACCGTGTTCATGATCAGCGGCTTCATGGCCGGCGTCGGCGGCATCGTCCTGGCGTCGCGGCTGCGATCGGTGTCGACCAACACCGGCAGCGGCAACCTGCTGCTGGAGGTCATCGCTGCGGCTGTGATCGGTGGCACCAGCCTGTTCGGTGGCCGTGGCCGGGTGGTCTCCGCACTGCTGGGTGCCCTCGTCATCGCCTCGGTCAGCAACGGCATGGACCTGCTCGGCCTCCCCGCCGGCGTCAAGTTCGTGGTGACCGGGATGGTGCTGCTGACGGCCGTGCTGGTGGACTCGGTCAGCAAGCGGCAGGCCTGAGCCAACCCGTGCGTGCGCAGGTCGGTCGCGGCAGGGCGGCGCTCCTCGCCGCTGTCCTCAGCATGGTCGTCGGCGCGGCGGTGCACCTCGCCGTGCCCGGTCGGCCGTCGGCGGTGGCGGACGGCCACAC
>JBFKGB010000241.1:0-5916 GCA_041633535.1 Euzebya sp.
GCGATGACACGGCCGCCGACCCCGAGGCCAGCGAGGAGGTGCGCCAGGCCCCGCCGACGTTCGAGGTCCTGAACGAGCCGGCGTGGTACCTCCGCGGCGTCAAGCCGCTGTTCGACCGGGCCGTCGCCCTGGTGCTCCTGCTGCTGCTGGGGCCGGTCCTGCTGGCCTCGATGCTGGCCGTCCGGGTCAGCCTGGGCCCCGGTGTGTTCTTCGTGCAGCAACGCGTCGGTCGGGGCGGCCGGATCTTCTCGACCTACAAGCTGCGCACCATGGCGCACGACCGTCGCAACACCTCCGACGCCGACCTGAAGGCGTTCGCGGACGGCCGGTGGGACGGCATCGACCGGCGTCGGACGCACAAGAGCGCCACCGACCCCCGCCTGAACCGCGTCGGCGTGCTGCTGCGCACGTTCTCGCTGGACGAGATCCCCCAGCTGTTCAACATCATCCGTGGGGACATGAGCCTGGTCGGCCCCCGACCCGAGATCCCCGCCGTCGTGGACCGTCACTACGAGCCGTGGATGCACCGCCGGCATGTGGTCAAGCCCGGGCTGACCGGCCTGTGGCAGGTGTCCGAGCGCGGCAACGGGATGATGCACGAGCACGTCGACGTGGACCTCGACTACGTCGACTCCATCGGCCTCCTGACCGACCTGCGGATCCTCCTGGCCACCCCCTACGCCGCGCTCGGCCCCCGCCGGGGCTTCTGACCCACCCCTCCCTCCAGCCACATGCCGGTCCCGACGGGGCCGGCATCGTCATGCGCCCCCTGTGCGAGTGACCAAACGGAACCCCTCCAGCCCCATCGTCGCGGCCCCTCCCCGTGCGAGTGACCAACCGGGACCCCTCCAGCCCCATCCCACCTCACTCCAGCCCCGCGGAGCCCCTACAGCCACAGGAGCAACGGCCCTGTGGTCACTCGCATGGAGGGGGGGGACGCCGGTTCCGCTCAGGTTTGGCGGTGTTGTTACCGATGGGTAACATACTGGCGAGTAACTGACCAGGGTCAGTCGCCCAGCCCCGTCCGGCCCCCTCCAGGAGTGATCAGGTGACCCACTACAAGAGCAACCTGCGTGACATCTTCTTCAACCTCTTCGAGGTGAACAAGGTCCAGGACCACCTCGGCACCGGCCCGTTCGCGGGCATGGATGCCGACGCGGCATCCGATGTCCTGCGCGAGGTCGAGCGCCTGGCCCGGGAGGACTTCGCTGCCAGCTTCGTCGCCTCTGACCGCACGCCCCTGAAGCTGGACGCCGAGACCGGTGAGGTCACCGTGCCGGCCGAGCTGAACGCCTCGCTGGACGCCTTCTTCGACAACGACTGGCACCTGCTGTACGTGCCGACGCACCTGGGCGGCTACGGCGCCTCGCCGTCGATCTCATGGGCCTCCTCCGAGATGCTGGTCGGTGCCAACCCGGCCGCCTTCTTCTTCACCGCGGGCCCGTTCTTCGCCAAGATCCTCGACGAGGTCGCAACCGACGAGCAGCGCGAGCGCTTCGTCAAGCCGATGGTCGAGCACAAGTGGGGCGGCACGATGGTGCTGACCGAGCCGGACGCGGGCTCCGACGTCGGCGCGGGCCGGACCAAGGCCGTCGACAACGGCGACGGCACCTGGACCATCACCGGCAACAAGCGCTTCATCACCAACGGTGACTTCGACTGGCCCGAGAACATCGTGCACCTGGTGCTGGCCCGCCCCGAGGGCGCGGGCGAGGGCACGAAGGGCCTGTCGCTGTACGTCGTGCCCAAGTACTGGGTCAACGAGGACGGCTCGATGGGCGAGCGCAACGGCGTCTACGTCCGTGCCATCGAGGACAAGATGGGCATCAAGGCCTCCTCGACCGCCGAGCTGTACTTCTCCGACGGCGACATCCCCGCGCGGGGCGTGCTGGTCGGCGAGATCCACGACGGCATCGCCCAGATGTTCAAGGTCATCGAGTACGCCCGCATGCTGGTGGGGACGAAGGCCATCTCGACGCTGTCGACGGGCTACCTGAACGCCCTGGAGTACGCCAAGGAGCGCGTGCAGGGCCCCGACCTGAAGAAGGCGATGGACAAGTCCGCGCCCAAGGTCGAGATCATCCGCCACCCCGACGTCCGTCGGATGCTGATGGTGCAGAAGGCGCACGCCGAGGGCATGCGCGCCCTGGTGTCCTACACCGGCTGGGTCCAGGACCAGGTCGAGCTGGCCCACCACGCCAAGGCGGAGGGTGCGGACAACGACGAGGAGCTGAAGGGCTGGGAGCGGCTCAACGACCTGCTGCTGCCGATGGTGAAGGGCTACGGGTCAGAGAAGTCCTACGAGCTGCTGGCCCTGTCGCTGCAGGTCTTCGGCGGCTCCGGCTACACCCGTGACTACCCGATCGAGCAGTACATCCGCGACGCCAAGATCGACACCCTCTACGAGGGCACGACCGGCATCCAGGGCATGGACCTGTTCTTCCGCAAGGTCGGCAAGGACCAGGGCGCGACCCTGACCCGGCTGCTGACCGACATCCAGTCCTTCGCCAAGGGCGACGCCGGCAACGGCGTGCTGGCCGGCGAGCGGCAGCGTCTGCAGACGGCCCTGGAGGACGTCCAGGGGATGCTCGGCTCGATGGTGCAGTTCCTGGGCGAGGACCTGTACAAGATCGGCCTGACCACCACGTCGTTCCTGTTCTCGATCAGCGAGCTGACGGTGGGGTGGCTGCTGCTGCGCGGCGCCGACGTCGCGCTGACCGCGCTGAAGGGTGACGACCTGAAGGACGGCGACACCGCCTTCTACGAGGGCAAGATCGCCGCGGCGAAGTGGTTCGCCAACAACGTGCTGCCCGAGCTGACCGCGCGCCGCGAGATCATGGCGGCGACCAGCATGGACGTCATGGAGATGGACGACGCGGCCTTCTAGGCCAGCTCACCACCCGGTCCGCCCCGTCCCACCCGGACGGGGCGGACGGCTGTCCGGACCTGTCGTTCCGGCAGCCACCCCCCACCCCGACACGTACGGTGTTGCCACCATGTCTGCCATCCCCTCCCCCGGCCCGTCACGCAGCCTGGACCGCAGCCGCCTGGATGAGGCGCCCGATGCCTACGCCATCGCGCTGGAGGTCGCCGACCGGCTGGACCAGGCCGGTCTGGACCTGTGGGCCTCGGGTGTGCGCGCATGTCTGGACGCCAGCGGGTCGACCGAGCGGCAGCAGCACCTGGTCGTCGAGCTGGTCCGCCTGCGCGACATGTCCATGATCAGGCGCGAGTCGCTGCAGCCCGACATCGAGCGGGCCCTCGCACGTCTGGAGATCGGCCTGGGCACCATCGACGTGCCCGACCAGCCGCTGTACACCGCGGTCCGGGACCTGGCCGACCACCTGGAGCTGCATGGCGGGCGTCGGTGGCTGGCACGTCTGCGGACCGTCATGGGCGACGCCGAGCGCACGGCCGCTGCGCGGCTGCAGCGCCTCGGTGCGCTGCTGGAGCGGATGGTTCCGGGTGGCGAGGGCCTGCCGGAGGGGACGGGCGGCCGCGTCGAGGCGGTCCGGGCCCGCCTGCCGCGGCACCGCGACCTGGACCGGACCGCGCGCTACGTCTGCTTCGCCCTGCAGCCACCGCAGCCGTCCCGTCGCGTGCCGGGCGACGACACGCGTGGCGACCGCACGCCTGACCGCAGGGCCTGAGGTGGTCGCGGCCATCGTGACGCTGGTCGACGGGACACCTCCCGCCGACATGGCAGTGCTGCTGCGGGACCCCGCCGACAGCCTGCGCCGTGGCGGGCTGGTGGCCTTCCCCACCGAGACCGTCTACGGCCTGGGTGCCGACGCGATGTCGACCGACGCCGTCGAGCGGGTCTTCCGGGCCAAGGGCAGGCCGGCCGACAACCCCCTGATCGTGCACCTTGCCGACGTCAGCTGGCTGGACCGTGTGGTCGCCGACGTCACCCCCCTGGCCACCCGGCTGGCCAGCACCTACTGGCCCGGGCCGCTGACGCTCGTGCTCCGAGCCGCTCCGGACGTGCCGTCGGTGACGACCGGCGGGCTGGACACCGTCGCGGTCCGGGTGCCTGGCACCGCGCTGGCCCGGACGTTGATCGCGAAGGCCGACACGCCGGTGGCCGCACCCAGCGCGAACCTCTCGGGTCGCCCCTCCCCCACCAGCGCCGCACACGTCGCGGCCGACCTGGCGGACCGGGTCGACTGGATCGTCGACGGCGGCGACTGCGGGGTCGGCATCGAGTCGACCGTCGTCGACGCCCGTGGCGAGCGCCCGGTCGTTTTGCGCGAGGGCGCCGTCACCCGTGAGATGCTGGGCGACGTCGGCAGCGACCGGGACGCCGTGGGGCGCTCGCCCGGGGTCCGGCACCCGCACTACCGCCCGCAGGCCCGCGTCGTCATCGCCGCGCCGACCACCGGCGTGGCGACCGCCAACGGGCTGGCCGCGCGAGGACGCACCGGGCTGCTCGCCCCCGACGACCGGGGGCTGCTGGCCGACGTGCAGGTCCTGGGCACCCCGGTCGGCGCCGCCGAGACCGCGGCATCGCTGTACGCCGCGCTGCGCCGCGCCGACCTGCTGGCCCTGGACACCGTCGTGGTCGAGGCGATCAGCGAGGACGGGCTGGGCCGCGCGGTCATGGACCGTCTGCGACGCGCCGCCGGCCACGAGGGCTGACGACCCGGCACACGGCAACGGCCCCGCCCCGAGGGGGCAGGGCCGTGCAGGCTGGCGGACCGCTGGGTCAGCGGCGGGCGCCCAGGCTGTCGCGGATCTCACGCAGGAGGATGATGTCCTCGGGGGTCTCGGTCACGACGACCTCCTCGGCCTTGTTGCGCTCCTGGATCCGTGTGGCGGCCTTGACCACCATGAACAGGACCGTGCCGACGATCAGGAAGTTGATCACGGTGTTGAGGAACGCGCCGTAGGTGAACAGGACGCCGTTGGCGGTGAACGTCAGCTCGGAGAGGTCGGTACCGCCGAACATCCCGATCAGCGGGCTGATGATGTTGTCCACGAACGAGGTGATGATCAGGCCGAACGCTGCCGCGATGAGCACCGCCACCGCGAGCTCAAGCACGTTGCCCTTGAACAGGAAGTCCTTCAGTTCTTTGATCACAGGTTGAATCTCCTTCAGATGTTCACCACGTACGGTGAGTAAAGCCGACGGACGGTGCGTTGTCCAGCCTCTCTGCACGGTCGATGTCCACACGGACGTGCTTCAGGTCCACATGTCGACGGCCGATCTGGTTATCGTGGACAACGTGTCAACCACCGCCGAGTGGCTGCTGGAGATCAGCGGCCTCACCGTGGGCTCCAAGGACGGGGCCACCCACGACATCGTCCCGCAGGGCCTCGCCCTCGCCGACCAGGTCCGCGCCGCAGCCGCCGGGTACCTGACGGTGTCGACGTGCCAGGGCACCTGCGCCCCTGAGTGCCCCCTCGCCGGGGTCGACGGTGGCCACGCGGCCTGCCGGCTGGCCGAGCGCCTTGCCGCGCAGGGCGACCGCCCCGCCGAGATGGACGCTGACCGCATCGTGCAGCTGTACCTGCAGGCCATCCGCGCGGCGGGGACCGCGGTGTTCCACTGCCGCCGTCATGCCCACCCGGCGGGCGAGTGTTGGTTCTCGGATGACGGCAGCGACGTCTGCGGTGACGTGCTGGCCGTCGCCCACCGGCTGGGCGCCTAGCCCCGGTCCCCCAGGGGGCTGATCAGGACGCGGTCAGCCCCATCTCGACCGCGAGCATCAGGGCACGCCCGCCCTCGGGCCCCTCGATGGCGGCGACCGCCTGCACGGTCGCGTCCCAGCCGAACTGGGTCACCATCACGCTGATGGCCTGCTCCATCCCCAGGGTCACGATCAGGGCGCGGCCCACGCCCGTGATGCTGCTGAGCCGGGGGGTCGTGTGATCCATGGCGTGGTCCTCGTCGTCGTGGCGGTCTGCCGACCACAA
>JBFKGB010000242.1:0-5901 GCA_041633535.1 Euzebya sp.
CTCCAGCTCCTCGGTCGTGAACGGCTTCGTGACGTAGTCGTCGGCGCCGGCCGCCAGGGCCTCCGTCGCGGCCTCGCTGCCCGCCCGTGCCGACAGCAGGACGACGGGCAGGGTCGCGGTGGCGGGCTCCTGACGCAGCCGGATCAGCAGCTCCACGCCGCTCATCCGGGGCATCATGACGTCGGTGACGACGATGTCCGGCGGGGACGCGTCGATGACCTCCAGGGCCTCCACGCCGTCGTGGGCGGTGCGGACGTCGGCGAAGCCGGACAGGGCGCGGGCGACGCGGGATCGCAGCTCGGCGTTGTCGTCGACGACGAGGACGCACGGCCGCTGGTCGCTGCCCTCCACCCGGCTGATCGTGACGTCGTCGGTGTCGGTGCCTGCCCAGGCCATCGCATCGCGGATGAGGGCGTCGCGGGCGCCCGATGCGGCCAGGACCGCGGGCTGGTCGGCCGCTGCCGGCACCAGCGGGACGCGCATCGTGAAGGTGCTGCCCTCCCCCTCCACCGACGTCACCGACGCGGCCCCACCGTGCAGCCGTGCCGCGTCGGCGACGAGGGACAGGCCGATGCCGGTGCCCTCGAAGGACCGCCCGTCAGAGCGTGCCACCCGGTAGAACCGGTCGAAGACGTGCCCCAGCTCGTCCTCGGCGATCCCCACGCCGGAATCGGCCACGCTCAGGACGACGTCATCGCCGTCGCGGGCCAGCGACAGCCGGATGGTGCCCTCCAGGGTGTACTTCAGCGCGTTGGAGATGAGGTTCAGCACCGCCTTCTCCCACAGGAGGGGGTCCAGCATCACCGGTCCCACGTCGGCGAGGTCGACCTGCAGCCCCAGACCTGCACGGTCGATGGCCGGGCGGAAGGACTGCAGCAGGTCCTCGGTCAGGGCACGCGGGTCGACGGCCTGGGCCTGCAGCTCGAGCTCACCGGCCTCGCCCCGGGCGAAGTCCAGCAGGGCGTTGACCAGGCGCAGCAGCCGGTGTGCGTTGCCGTGCATCGACTCGACCGCCGCGGTGTCGAGGTGCGGGATGCGGCCGGCGAGGACGTCCTCCAGGGGCCCCAGCAACAGTGTGAGGGGCGTCCGGAACTCGTGGCTGACGTTGTGCAGGAACGCGGTCTTGGCGGCCGCCAGGGCGGACAGCGCCTCAAGACGCTCCGCCTCCTTGGCCCGTGACGCCGCGTCGGAGATCGTCGCGGCCACGTTGTCGGCGACCAGGGCGAAGAACTCCTCGCTGCTCGGGTCGTACGGGCGCAACGGGTTGGGGGCCAGCACCAGGACACCCGAGGGCGTGTCGTTCAGCTGGTCCCGCAACGACTGCGTCGCCGCCATGCGGGCACGGCCGTCCCCCGGCTGGGCGTCGAGGGCCACGGTCGTCCCGACCTGCGACACGTAGGCCCGCACGACCCCGTACGGGTCGTCGTGACCCGGCTCCAGCGACAACGTCGCAGGGAGCGCCGGCTGCCCGACACCCGGCGCGCCGACACCGTCCAGCAGCCGCAGACCACCATCCCCGTCGGGGGCGTACACGGCGGCGAACGCGATCTCGGCTTCGGCCTCCTCACCGAGGATGCGCATGGAGGTCCGGATCGCCTCGTCCCGCTCGTCGGTCCCACCGATGGCCCGGGACAGCCGGTTCAGCAGTGCGAGCCGCCGGGCCAGCACCACCTTGTCGGTCGTGATTGTCACGACGGCGAGGACTCCGCCGGGGGCGTCGGGCTCCGGCACGTGTGAGTAGGCGAAGTCGAAGAAGACCTCCTCGGGGCCGTCCCCGCGCTCGAGGACGAACATGGTGTCCTCGTCCCAGGTGGCGGGCCCACCGGCGAGGACGGAGCGCTGCTTGGGGCCGATGGCGTCCCAGATCTCGGCGAAGACGTCGGCCAGGCTCCGCCCGAGCGCCTCAGGGTGCTTGGCGCCCAGGGTGGGGATGTAGGCGTCGTTGTAGGTGACCGCCAGCTCCTCCCCCCACGACAGGATCATGGGGTAGCGGCTGCGCAGCATGATGCCGACGGCCGTGCGCAGGCTCTCGCTCCATCCCTCGGGCCGGCCCAGCACCGAGCCCGTCCAGTCGTGCTCGGCCATGCGCCTGGCCATCTCGCCCTCGCACGCGAACAGGGGGTCGACGGTCCTGTCGTGCGTCATGGGGGTCTCCTTCGCGTCTCGTGCCATGGCCACCTGATCCCGGGCACGGTGAGCTCGTCCTCCCATTCCTACGGCACCCGGGTCCCCCGATGAAGGTGCGCGGCCGAAGTTGACCCGCCGGGACCCCCTGGCCGTACGCCACGCTAACGAGCGTCTACGCGCCCCGTCCTACGTACCGGCACCGTGGCGGTGGGTTCGGCATGCGAGGGGGCGGTTAGGGTGAGCCCCACCAGCACCGTCCGGAGGACCTCTCGATGACCGACACGAACCCCTACGTCCAGATCGGCCGCAGCGGTCTGACCGCCTACCGCGTGGCCCTGGGGACCATGCAGTTCGGCTGGTCCATCGACGAGGCTGCCTCGGTCGAGGTGCTCGACGCCTACGCCGAGGCCGGCGGCAACTTCATCGACACCGCCGACATCTACAGCAACTGGGCCTCGCGCATGGGCGGTCCGACGAACCCCGGCGGGGTCTCCGAGGAGATCATCGGGCGCTGGATGGCGGCCCGTGGCAACCGCGACGACATGGTCGTGGCGACCAAGGTCCGCGGGCCCATGGGCGTGGAGTCCGGCGAGGGGTACGGGACCATCCACCAGCGTGAGGGCCTGTCACGTCGCTGGGTCACCAAGGCGTGCGAGGACAGCCTGCGGCGGCTGGGGGTGGACCACATCGACCTGTACCAAACCCACTTCATCGACCCGCTCGTGCCGATCGAGGAGACCCTCGGGGCGATGACGGACCTGGTCCGGCGCGGGCTCGTCCGCTACATCGGCTGCTCCAACTACAGCGCCTGGCGCCTGATGCAGTCGCTGTGGGAGTCCGACCGCCGCGGACTGGAGCACTTCATCAGCATCCAGCCCGAGTACAACCTGCTGAGCCCCGTCCGCGGCAGCTTCGAGCGTGAGCTGGCCCAGGTCTGTGACCACTACGGGATCGGCGTCATCCCCTACAGCCCGCTCGGCGGTGGGCTGCTGACCGGGAAGTACCGCCGCGACCAGCCGCTGCCCGACAGCGTCCGGGCGCAGGAGAACGCCGAGCGCCGCTTCACCGACACCAACTGGAGGATCATCGAGACCCTCGTCGAGGTGGCCGAGCGCAACGGGCTCACACCCGCGCAGACGGCGATCGCCTGGATGCGCGCCAAGCCGTTCGTCAGCGCCCCGATCATCGGGGCCAACACCCCCGAGCAGCTGCGCGACACCATGGCGGCCCTGGACCGCCCGCTGCCGTCCGAGGAGGTCGCGGTCCTCGACGACGTCAGCGCCTGGGACGGTGACCGGACCAGCGCGGAGAGCTAGCCGGTCAGCTCCCCACCCGGGCCGATGTGGCTGCGGCCGTTGCGGGCTGCCAGCTCGACCTGGCGCTGTCGTTCGGCGTACCGCTCCCGGTCCTCGGGCGTGCGCTCGTGGACGCAGCGGTGGCAGCTGACGCCGGGCTGGTAGTCGGGATGCTGCTGCTGCTCGGGAGTGACGGGTCGACGGCAGGCGTGGCACAGCCCGTGGGGTCCGGGCTGCAGGCCGTGCCCGACCGAGACCCGGTCGTCGAACACGAAGCACTCCCCCTGCCAGCGTGACTCCTCCTCGGGCACGTGCTCCAGGTAGGACAGGATCCCGCCCCGCAGGTGGAACACCTCCTCGACCCCCTGCATCCGCAGCCAGCTGGTCGACTTCTCGCAGCGGATGCCGCCGGTGCAGAACATCGCCACACGCTTGTCGGCGAACGTGTCGGCGTTGGCGGCCCACCAGGACGGGAAGTCCCGGAACCGCGTCGTCCCGGGGTCGACCGCGCCCTCGAACGTCCCGATGGCGACCTCGTAGTCGTTGCGGGTGTCGATCACCACGACGTCGTCGGCGGCGATCAGGTCGTTCCAGTCCGTCGGGTCGACGTAGGTGCCCGCCGAGGACAGCGGGTCCACCGGGCCGGCGCCCAGGGTCACGATCTCGGACTTCAGGCGGACCTTCATGCGCTTGAACGGCATCGACGGGGCGACGCTCTCCTTCGTGGTGAGTCCCGCGCACCCCGGCAGCGTCCGGATGTGGGCCACCACCGCGTCGACACCCTCGCGGGTGCCGGCGATGGTGCCGTTGATGCCCTCGTGGGCCAGCAGCAGGGTCCCACGCACGCCGTGGTCGTCACAGCGCCGCTGCAGCGCCTCGCGCAGGGGTGCCGGGTCCGGGAAGGACGTGAAGCGGTAGAGGGCGGCGACGATCATCACGACAGCCTGACCACCGTGTCGCCGACCGCCACCGCGCCGGAGGCCACCACGGCGACGTTGACACCGCGCAGCCGGGCCGTGCGCGCCTGGGGTGTGCTGATGAAGCGCAGGGCGTCGGCGCCGAACCGCTGGCCGAACTTGGCGCAGCCGGTGTGGGGCTGGTCGCTGACCTCCACGAGGGCCTGACCGACCTGCAGCCGGGTGCCGACCGGCAGGTTGTCCTCGGACAGGTCGAGGTCGACGAACACCTGGTCGCCGGCGAGGGCCCAGCGGTCCCGGTCGCCCCCGGTGATCGCGTCGGCGACGCGGGTGCCCATGAGGGTCAGCTGCATGCCCGGGTGCGGCGAGCCGTCGGGGGTCCGTCTGCTGGGCCGTACCGACCACGTGTCGCCGACGAGGCCGCTGTCGGTGTCCAGCCGTCCTGCGTCCAGCTGCTCACGTTCCAGCAGCGCCGGCCGTCTGACGAGCATCGCGATGGTGCCGGCGTCCGCGGGCGCGTCCAGGATGTCGGCCAGCGCCGCGTCCAGCGCCGCTCGGGGCACGGGCGGGGTCGGGTCCGGGGACGTCATGCCGACGATCCTGCCACTTGACGGTCACGCCGCCAGCAGCACCTGCTCGATGACCTCGGTCAGCGCCGGGTGCGGCCACACCATCTCCGTCGCCAGCTGGTCGGCCGTCTGGCCGAACGTCATCGCCTGGACGAGGGGCTGGATCAGGATCGACGCCTGCGGGCCGATGATGTGGGCGCCGAGGATCAGCCTGGTGTCGGCGTCCAGCACGACCTTGGCGAAGGACGTGGTGTCCTCCAGGGCCCAGCCGTACGCGGTCGCCGCGTAGTCGCGACGACCGACCGCCACCCGGTGGCCGGCCAGCTCCGCCTCTGCCTGCAGCAGCCCGACGGAGGCGACCTCGGGGTCGGTGAACGTCGCCCGCGGCTGGTTCGGCACGACCGGCACGACCAGGTCGTCGGGGTGGACCAGGTTGTGGCGGATGGCCTTGGCGTGGGCGTTGGCGATGTGCTTGAGGTCCTGGTGGTGGGCCTCCAGATCACCCAGCGCCCACACGCCCTCGACGTTGGTGCGCATGTGGGCGTCGACGAGCGGGCGGTTCCAGCGGTCCATGTCGATGCCGCCTGCGGCGAGGTCCAGGACGTCACCGTTGGAGGTCCGGCCGGTCGCGACCAGCAGCACGTCGGTCTGCACGGCGGTGCCGTCGGACAGCTCCAGGTCGATGCCGGCGTGGGTCCGACGTGCGGCCACGGCCTTGACGCCCAGCCGCATGTCGAGCCCGCGGCGGCTGAAGTCCTCGGTCAGGCAATGACCGATCTCGGGCTCCTCCGTCGTCAGCAGACGGTCCCCGCGCAGCAGCATCGTGACCTGGGTCCCCAGCGCGTCGAAGACGTGGGCCATCTCGGCTGCGACGGCGCCGCCGCCGATGACCACCATCCGTCGCGGCTGCTCGTCCAGCCGCATGATCGTGTCGGAGGTGTTGTAGCCGACGTCCGCGATGCCGTCGATGTCGGGCACGTGGGGCCGGGACCC
>JBFKGB010000243.1:0-5886 GCA_041633535.1 Euzebya sp.
CGACGCGCGCGAGGTCCGTGCGGCTCCCCGCCCGTACGTGGTGCACGGACTCGATGGCCGGGTCAGCCCGTCGCCCCGTGCCGGGGGGCGGCAGACCCACGCCGGCCGCATGGACCAGCACCAGGTGCCGGTGGGTCCCCCGCATGCTGGCCGCGGTCGTCATCCACTCCTCCACCGGTCCTGCCGCAGCGGGGCGGTCGGCGGCGGCAACCAGCAGCACGACGTCCGCCTGACGCAGGCACCGGCGCGTCCAGGCGGTCATCCGGTGGTCCGCCTCGTAGACCACGACCTCGTGTCGGGCCTGGAGGTCGTTCAGCCACAGCACCAGCTCGTCATGTCGTGGCTCACCCGGCTGGCTCTGCACGACCGACGGGTCCCCCAGGCGCGCACCCGCCTCGTCGGCCCCCAGGTGCAGGACGGATCCGCCGAGGCCGTCCGACAGGCCCTCGACCACCCCGGCCAGCGGGGTGTCCTGGTCACGGCCCACGACGGCGATGACGAGGTGCTGGCCCCGCGAGCGGCTCTCGCCGTCCGCCCCGCCGCCGAGCACCGTGACCAGCGGTGCGACGAACTGGGCCATCACCGCGGCGGGGTGGCGGCGCAGCAGACGGTCGAAGGCGTCCCGCGTCAGCCGGGCCACCAGGGAGTCCCGCAGGGCCGAGACGGTGGCGGTGCGGCGGTCCCCCGTGATCAGGCCCATCTCACCCACGGTCTGTCCCGCCCCGGGCTCGGCCAGGTCGGCCCCGGTCGCCTCCGAGCGCACCCGCAGGCGGCCGCTGATGACCACGTACAGGGAGTCGGCCGGGTCCCCCTCCCGGATCAGGGTCTCGCCGGCGGCCACCGACAGCAGCTCGAGCTCGGCCACGAGCTCGTCCCGCACCTCGTCGTCCAGCCGGCGGAAGATGCCGGTGCGACCGACCAGCAGGGACAGCCGCCGGCTGCGGACGTGCGCAGCGACGACCTCCCGGAGTGCCTCGCCCGCCGCGGGGTCGTCGGCGTCGATCGCACCGAGGGCGTGGCGTGGCAGCGCCGCCAACGTGGTGGAGTCACGGGCGGTGGCCGCGGTCACCTGCCGTTCGCCGCTCAGCAGGGCGACCTCGGCGAAGGCCTCGCCGGGGCCCAGCATGCGGCAGACCGCGTCGTCCTCGGTCAGGGCCACCTGCCCTGCCGCGATCAGGAACATGGTCGGGTCGTCGTCACCGACGTCGGCCAGCGACTCGCCGGCGTCGAGGTCGATCAGCCGGAGATGGCGACGCACGAGCTGCGCGTGTGGGACGACGGCGGGGCCCAGGTACCGCCAGACCGCCTCCAGACCGTCGCCCGCCGTCGGGGACCGGGCGGACGCGGTCATGCCCAGACGGTCTCGTGCAGCGACACCAGCTTCGTGGCCAGCGCCCGGGACAGGTTGAGGAAGACCTGGGCCGCGAGATGGGGCTGGGCCTCCTGCAGTCGCAGCAGCGCCTTCTCGTTGAGGCTGAGGACCTCGACGTCGTCGGAGGCGGCGCGCACGGTCGCGGTGCGGTCACCGTGCAGCAGGAACGCGAGCTCTCCCAGCACGTCACCGGGGGCCGCCACCGCCACCACCTCCTCGCCCTCGACGACCTCCAGAAGCCCCGACAGCACCACGAACATGGTCCGGTCGACCGCCCGGTCCTGGATCACCAGGTCGCCCCGCTCGCAGCGGATGACGAAGCCCCGGTCGACGACGTGGTGGAGGTCCTCGTCCGCGATCCCGTCGAAGAAGCCCACCCTGCCGTCGCTGCCCGCCAGCAGGCCGTACCCCCTGGCCCAGGCCGCGGCCGCCTCGACGGGGACCGTCCCGATCGCAGGGGACGCGGGGAGCAGCCGCAGGATGTCGGCGGGGTGGTCCGGCGTGAAGCCGTCGGCGGTGGAGAAGCCCAGCAACGGCGAGCCGGTCCGCCGGAGGTGGTCCAGGTCCTCGACCACGAGGACGAGCGGGACGAGCAGCCCCATGAGGGGGTCGTTCTCGGTGTGGGCGTAGGTGCGGTAGCCGATGCCGGTGTACAGGTTCAGCAGGTGCGGCTGGCAGTCGCAGAACGACAGCCGCGCGCGGACGTCGACGGCGAGCTGGGCGATGGCCGCGAACAGCTGCACGGGGACCATCGTCCCGCGGAAGGCCGGCCGGACCATCAGACGGGTGAACACGACCATCTGCCGCTCGTCGACCGTCGGCTCGAACATGTCGAGGTGGTAGGTCCGGCGGAACTCCTCCGGCAGCGGCGCATCGCCACCCCAGTGGACGCGGACGGTGCCGACGAGCTCGCCGTCGACCGTCGCGGTCAGCAGGCGTCCGTGCTCGTCGTTGGCGTCGGTGATCACCTCCGCCGCATGGTCCACCGCATCGCTGTCGAGGTTCATCTCGCGGCCGTAGATGTCGTAGCGCAGCCGATGGACCGCGGCTCGTTCCTCCGGTGTCCGCGCCTGTCCCACGATGACGTCCATGCCACGCCTCCCGCCACGGGACATCCGTGCGACGGTCGACGCGCGCTGTCCGCGGGTGTGAACCTACCGCGTCATCCGGCCCGGTGAACAGGCTTCACCGCAGGCGGTCCTCCGCCGTCGACCGAGCCAGATCCAGCGCGAGCTCAGGCTGCCGTCGGGCCACCTCCGACTCCAGCAGGACCTGGACCTCGTCGGCCGGCATGGGCCGTGCCGGATGGAAGCCCTGCCTGAGGGCGTTGAACCACTCGTCGTTGTGCTCGAAGAGCACGCTCTCGGTCATCTCGAGCGTCAGCAGGCCGGGCGGCAGGATCGACGCTCCCCAACGTCGAAACGGCACCCATGCGCCTTCTCCTCGTCCTGGCCCTGATCGTCACCCTCGCCGCCGTCCCCGCAGCCGCGGACGACCAGAACCCGTGCACCGACGACCTCGACACCGCGGCCGCCTACACCGTCGACGTGGAGGGGGAGACGGCGACCGGCATCCTGGCCCTGCCCGACACCGATCCGACGGCGCTGGTGGTGTTCGCCCACGGCTACGGCCACACCTCGGCCTCGTGGGTCGGCCACTCGCGGTGGGCGGCGACCGAGCTGGGCGCGGCCGCCGTCGCGATGGACTACCGCGGCACCACCGTCGGTCCGGACGGCGCTGTCCGGGGCTGGCGCGTCGCCGAGGGCGCCGCGGACATGATCGCCGCCGCCCGGGACCTGGAGGGGCGCTGCGGCGGGTTCGACACCATCGTCATCTTCGGGGTGTCGATGGGCGGCAACTCCAGCGGGCTGGCTCTGGCGGCCACCCCGACCCGGCTGGACGGCACCACGCCGCTGTTCGACTGGTGGTTCAACATCGAGGGTGCGGCCAACGTCATCGAGACCTACCAGGGCGCCCGCGTCCTGGCGCCCGCCAACACCTTCGCCGCGAACGCCCGTGCCGACATCGAGGCCGAGATGGGCGGCACCTTCGAGCAGGTGCCGCAGGTCTACGCCGAGCGCGCGGTGGTCAACCGGGTCGACGACATCGCCGCCTCGGGCGTCAAGGGCGTGTACATGGTCCACGGCGTCGAGGACGGCCTGGTGCCCTACAACCAGGCCGTGGAGCTGTCGCAGCTGCTGGACGCGGCCGGGGTCGTCACCGAGTTCGTGACCCACACGACGCGCGAGGGCGGCGAGGGCGGCACGACCCTCACGGGCTACACCGGCCAGAGCGGCAGCCCGCTGGCGGGGCACGCATCCGAGACCTCCACGACCCACGTCGTCATGCGCAGTGGCCTGGACCGCCTGGCCAGCCTGCTGGACGACGGCATCGCCATCTGCAGCAGCATGACCGGACGCCTGGCCCCGGTCACCGTGACGACGAACGCCTGCTCGTAGCGTTCCGGCGACGTCGGCCCACGTCGTCGACAGCAGGAGGTCAGGTGTTCGGGTTCGTGGTGGGGACCGCGATGGTCGCCTTCGCCGTGTGGCAGC
This sequence comes from Euzebya sp., assembly GCA_041633535.1. Taxonomy (GTDB): domain Bacteria; phylum Actinomycetota; class Nitriliruptoria; order Euzebyales; family Euzebyaceae; genus Euzebya. Next base: position 3,928 of record JBFKGB010000243.1, read on the forward strand.
TGCGCGACGGCCGCCCGCCGCCCCTCGACCGTCAGCTGCACGGGACGGTTGTCGAGGAGGTGAGCCGACGGTCCTCCCAGACGGGACGACGGACGCTGCTGTACGCCCCGCGGGTCAGCTACACCCACCCCATGACGGGGGCAGCGAAGATCCTCGAGCCGAGCGGCTTCGGCCAGCGGCGCTTCAGCGTCGGCGAGCAGCTGATGCTGCGACACGACCCAGGCTCGGGCGAGGTCCGGCTGGTCGGCACCACCGCGCCGTGGCGGCTGGTCGTGGTCGGTGCCCTCGGCGTCCTGCTGTTCATCGCCGAGATCGTCGGCTGACCAGGCCTCAGCCGGCGTCCAGGTTCTCCTCGTAGGCGGCCAGCTGGGCGCCCATGTGCTCGCCGAAGGTCGCCAGGGCCGAGGACACCTCGTCCAGCCGGGCGACGCCGACCTCGGTGACGATCCCGCGCACGAAGCCCTCGAAGAAGTCGCGGACCTCCTCCATCAACCCCTCGCCCTTGGGGGTCAGCGTCAGGGTCACGGCCCGCCGGTTGTCCGGGTCGGGCGTGCGGTCCAGCAGCCCCTCCTCCACCAGGGCGTCGACCGTCCGGCTGGCCGCCGACACCGACAGGAACGTGGCGTCGGCCACGTCGGACACGCGGGTCCGCCCCGCGGCGACCGACCGCAGCGCCGCCAGGCGGGTGGGGTGCAGGTCGAAGCGCTCGCCGATCACGACGGGCAGGCGCTGCACCGTCGCGCTGACCACGGCCATGGTGTCGCTGAGCCGTCGCACGGCCTGATCGGCCTCCCGGTCGTCCTGGCGTGCGGTCACGTCTGCTCCTCAGCCCTGTCACTCGTCGTGTGCGTAAAGCAACCATACGATCACACAACACTTGCAGCACGCAACACTTGTGCCTAGCATCGTGGCCGTGAACGCACTCCTCTCCGCCCTCGCCACCGCCGTCCGACGTGCGCCCCTCGCCCTCGTGATCGGCGTGGTCGCCCTGACCGTCGTGTTCGGCATCCTCGCCGGCCAGCAGACGACCGACGCGTCCTTCGACTCCTTCGCCTCCGACGGCGAGGTCGCCACCACCCAGACGGCCATCACCGAGCGGTTCGCCAGCCAGGAGACCGGCACCCTCGCCCAGCTGATCGTCGTCGACGAGGGCGGTGACGTGCTGTCGCCCGAGGGGATCGCGGTGACCCAGCGCATCCTCGCCGAGGTCAGCGCCGACCCTGCCGTCGCCGCCGTCGCCGTGCCGCTGGGCCCCGACGCACCCGCGACCGCCAGCTACGCCGACGCCCTCCTGGGCGCCGCCGCGCAGCAGGGCATCGACCTGACCACGCTCGACGATGGTCAGCTGGACGGCCTGTACGCCGAGGTGCTGACCCAGATGCCGCCGGAGCAGGCGGCCCAGGCCGGGCTGCTGCTGGGCGCCGACGCTGCGGACGGGGACGCCTCGGCCGGCATGCTGCTGTTCAGCCTGGACGGCAGCGCCGACGCCGAGGCGCTGGCCGACGCCCGGGCCGTCATCAACGCGCAGGCCGGCACCACCGACGGCCTGGAGGTCTACAGCTTCGACTTCGAGGCGCTGAACGAGGAGGTCAACGCCTCGGTGCAGGAGGAGATGGGCGTCCTGCTGGGCGTCGCGTTCCTCCTGATCATCCTCATCCTGGTCGCCGTGTTCCGGTCCGTCGTGGACGTCCTGGCGTCGCTGCTGGGTCTGGTGTTCGCCATCGTGTGGGCCCAGGGTGCCGCCACCCTCCTGGGCCCGGACTACCTGGGCCTGACCGGCCCGATGAACCAGATCGGCATGATCATCCCGATCCTGCTGGTGGGGCTGGGCGTGGACTACGGCATCCACCTGACGATGCGGACGCGTGAGGAGAAGGCCCGCGGGATCGCGCCCGGCGAGGCGGGTGGCCAGGCCGTCCGGACCGTCGGCGCCGCCCTGGTGCTGGCCACCATCACCAC
>JBFKGB010000244.1:0-5861 GCA_041633535.1 Euzebya sp.
CAGCTCGCGCTCGGCCAGCCGGATGATGGCGGCCGACCGCTCCAGCACGACGTGTCTGACGTCCGGACGGTCCACCGCGACCGCCCGGGGGACGGCGAACGCGCCGCCCCCGATGTGCACCACGGTGGGCGTAGGACCCGGCGCCGGCAGGACGGTCAGCACGATCGTGGCCAGCCGCGACTGGTAGTCCAGCGCCAGGCGGGCGGGGTCGGCAGGATCGACGTGGCCGTGGACGTTGCCGTCGATCATGAGGGTGCCGGCGGACCCGCCGGCCCGGTCGGGCACGACCTCGGCACGGCCGACGCCGGTGTCCACCGCCTCGGTGGTCACCGGTTGTCGCGGCCCTCGCTGTCGACCCATGATGTCCACGGTACGTGCCCTGCAGCGCGCCCGGTCCCGGGCCAAGCCGGAGCACCGCCGGCCACGAACACCACTCCCACCGTTCCTGCATCCAGGGGTCCCGCCATGACTGTCCCGCACCGCCGCCGCACCGCTGCCGTCCTGCCGCTGGCCCTGGCGGTCGGCCTGCTGGCCGCCCCTGCGGCCGCCCAGCCCGCCCGCACCGTGGTGCCCGGGGGGACCTCCGCAGCGGCGGATGCCGTGGGCTGGAGCACCCTGGGGTTCGCCGATGGTGCCGCCCCGACCGTGCTGATCGCCACCGACGCCGACTTCGCCGACGCGCTGAGCGCCGGTGCCGTCCAGGGGCTGCTCGACGCGCCGCTGCTGCTGACCGCACCCCAGACGCTGTCGCCCGAGACGGCCGCCGAGATCACCCGCCTGGGCGCCGAGTCGGCGATCGTGTTCGGCGGCACCGAGGCCGTGTCGACGGCCGTCGAGGCCCAGCTGCAGGGCCTGGGCCTGACGACCGAGCGGGTCATGGGTGCGACACGGATCGAGACCGCCGTGGCCGTCCAGCAGCGGTTCTTCCCCACCGCGACCGCCGCCGTGCTGGCCCGCGCCTTCGGCAGTGAGTCCGACGGCACACAGGCCTTCGCCGACACCGTGTCAGTGGGCGTGTACGCCACGGTCGCCAACACCCCGGTGCTGCTGACGGAGTCCGACGTCCTGACCAGCGCCACCGCGACGGCCCTGGCCGACAGCACCGTCGACAGCGTCACCGTCGTCGGTGGCACGGCCGCCGTGTCCGATGCCGTCGCCAGCAGCGTCGCGGCGATCGGCACCCGCGGCTCGACCGAGGAGACCCCCGGCATCACGGTCGAGCGCCTGGCCGGCGGCAGCCGCTTCGCGACGGCCGTCAGCGTGAACGCGGACCTGGGCTATGACACCGCCGCTGACAGCCCCCGCGTGATCCTGGTCGAGGGACAGGCGGCGGACGCCTGGACCGGCGGCCTGCCCGCCGCGTCACAGGCCGGCACCGGGGCGTCGATCGTCCTGGCCAACGGCGACCTGCTGCTCTCACCCACGTTCAACTTCCTGTTCGACGCCGACGTGCCGCTGATCTGCGGGCCGAACGTGACCACGACGGCCTGCGACAAGGCACTCGCGGCCCTGCAGGGTCAGGGCAGCGCCGACATGCCGGCGCCGGGCACCGACCCCTCCCCCGAGCCGACCGAGGAGCCCACCGAGGGTGACGGTGGCGTGATCGGGATCATCGAGGACCTGATCGACCCGGCGGCGACGGACAGCTGACGTCCGGGCGTCAGCGGCCCCCGTCGGCCCAGAACGCCAGTCCGGTCCCGGTGAGCGTGACCGGGCCGTCCTCGGCCGGGACGAACAGGGCGCTGCCACGGGCCACGCCGCGGGTGTCCCCGCCGGCGGCGACGGTGGCCTCCCCCTCGACCATCAGCAGCACCCCGGGGCCCTCGCCGAGCGTCAGCGGGGCGGGGCCCGGCTCGACCCGGGTCAGACCGAAGGCCTCATCGGGGACGACGTAGCGGTGCAGGGGGCCGGAGGGGTCCTGCACGACCGGCTGCATGGGGCTTGCGTCCAGGACCCGCAGCAGCTCGGCGGTGTCGACGTGCTTGCGGGTCAGGCCGCCCCGGACGACGTTGTCGCTGGGCGCCATGATCTCCACGGCCGCGCCCGAGAGGTAGCTGTGCAGGTGCCCGGCACCCATGTACAGCGCCTGCCCCGGAGCCAGCTCGACATGGTTCAGCAGCAGCGACACGATCACGCCGACGTCGCCCGGGTAGGTCCGCGCCAGCCGCACCGTCCATGACAGCACGGCCTGGAACCGCCCGTCGTCAGCGGCCGTGGCCGCCGCGGTCGACAGCGCGTCGACCATGTCGGTGGCCGCGTCGGCGTCGACGTCGGTGAACAGCCAGCGGATGGCCTCGCGCAGCCGGCCGGCGTCCTCCCCCTCCGCAGTGCCCGTGCCGGGGGGACCGGCCAGGATGGCCCGCAGCGGGTCCAGCGCCTCGACGTCCAGCAGCGCCAGCAGCTCGAGGGTGTCGGTGACGCGACGCAGCCCGCACTTGGCGCTGAAGGGGGTCAGCGCGCAGATCAGCTCGGGCTTGGGGAACGGGTCGCGGTAGGTGCGGTCGGCGGCGTCCAGGGCGATGCCCTTCGCGTCCTCGCGCTCGTGGCCCTCGCGTGCCTGGTCGGCGTCAGGGTGGACCTGGATCGACAGCGGCTCGGCTGCGGCGAGGACCTTCGCCAGGAAGGGGAACACCGTCCCCTGACCCAGGACCGCCCCAGGGTCGGCCCGGACCGCCCGGTCCAGCGTGACCCCGCTGTCCTGAAGGGTCGACGGGGCGCTGGGGTGCGCGCCGAACCACAGCTCGGCGAACGGGGTCCCGTCCGCCGGCTGCCCCAGCAGCTCAGGGATGAAGCGGGGATCGCCCCACGCATAGCGTCGGTCGACGCCCTCCAACCCCTCCACGCGGTGCCTCCTGTGCTGGTGTCCCGGCCGGCCGACCGGATCGCCCACGGTAACCCGTGCGGGTCGGCGTGGTGCGCGGTCGACGTCACCGCATGCTCAGCCCGTGGGGAAGGTGGCCTGACCCGCCGGGACCGGCAGGGGCGCGTCGGCGTCCTCGGCCGCGACGATGGCCAGCACGGTCGTGCCCGTCTGGCAGATCGCCGAGGCCTTGATGTAGGTCCGGTGCTGTCCGTCGGTGACCAGCAGCTCGGCCTCGAAGACCTCGTCCTCGACGATGATCAGCTCGATGTCGTCCCGCGCCTCGTAGGCCAGCCTGACGTTGACGGGCGTGGTCCGGACCTCTGCCGTGATGGTCGTCAGCGGGCCCTGCTCGGTCACCGACGTCATGATGGCGTCGGCAGGTAGCTGCGCGCCCTCGACCGGCTCCTCCTGCACGGGCTCGGGCAGGGGACCGCACTCGCTGAGGGCCGTGAGGGGACCCGTCGGCGGAAGGTTCGGGTCGTACACCGTCGGTGCCGCACCGCCGCCGCACGCGGTGACCAGCAGTGCGAGCACGACGAGCGCCAGCCGACCGGTGGCCCGTGAGCCGGATCCACCATGGTGGATCCTGCTCACCGACCCACCCTGGCGGCGACGGGTCATCCGGCGGCGTGCGCCAGGTCGGCCACGGCCGTCAGGGCCGTGCCCGACGCCTCGGCCAGCGACGGCAGCGCGGTGCGCCGGATGCCGTGGCCGAAGGTCGCGGCGGTCAGGGTCGAGGTGGGCTCGTGGAACACCAGCTCGAGGACCGGCGACGCGGGCAGGTCACCGACGGTCAGCCAGGTCGAGCCCTGGTCGTCCGACAGGTAGACGCCGACGTCGGTCGCGACGACCAGCGCCTCACCGACGACGATGACGTCGTTGATCGGCGCGGCGGGCAGGCCGCCCTCGCCGGGGGTGCCGGCGATCGCGGTGAAGGTCTGGCCGCCGTCGCGGGTGACGAACAGCTTGCTGTCGTCGTCGCCGGCGCGGAAGCCGGAGTAGGCGACGTAGGCGGTCAGGCTGTCGGTCGGGTCGACCGTGACCGAGGTGATCCAGTCACCGTCGGGCAGACCGGTCGCCTCGCCACCGGTGATCAGCGTCCAGGTCTCGTTGTCCAGGTCGTTGGCGGCCGTCGTGATGTCGGTGTTGACCCACAGCCGACCCTCGTCGGTGCCGACCCACACGGTCTTGCCGTCCGGGTGCACCGCGATCGTGGTCACGACGCCACGCAGGCGGTAGCCGGGGTTGGGGTCCAGCTGGTCGGGGTCGCTGGACAGGTCACCGGAGTAGGCGACCCAGCTGTTGCCCTGGTTGGTCGAGCGGAACAGCGAGTTGCCGGCGGTGAAGATCGTGTTGCTGTTGTTCGGGTCGAACTGGATGTCGGCCAGCCAGCCGTAGCGGGTGTTGCGGGGCATGGAGAACCGCAGGTCGGGAGCGCCGGCCACCGCGCGGCCACAGCCGCCGTACTGCGAGCAGTAGTAGGTGGTGGCGGGGTTGGTCGGGTCGATGCGGGTGACGATGCCGTCGCCGCACAGGCCGTACTTGGTCCAGCCCGAGGAGGACTCCTCGAAGGACCCGACGTGCATCTGGCACAGGTTGTCCTGCAGGCCCGACACGACGTACTCGGCGGTCTGCTCGTCGACGTCCACGGAGTAGTGCTGGGTCCAGCCCTGCGACGCGCCGCTGAGCCAGCTGCCGGCCGCGCCGTTGGCGTCCGAGCGGTACACGCCGCCGTCGTTGCCCAGGTAGACCAGACCGGGGACGTCGGGGGACCAGACCATGGAGTGCTGGTCGGCGTGGACGTTGCCCTGGAACGCGCCGGTGACGACGCCGGCCAGGCTGTTGGACTGGGCGATGAAGCGGCCACCGCCGTCGAGGGACTCGATCAGCTCGAGGCCGGCGACGTACAGGTGGTCCTTGCTGAGGGGGTCGACGAAGATCCGCGCGAACCACCAGCCGTAGGAGGAGTTGTTGGCCGCCAGGCCCGTCGAGGCCTTCACGTCGAAGGTGCGCCCGCCGTCGTCGGACACGAACCACTCGCCGTGGGTGCCGTCCAGGGTGTTGGCGATGATGGCGTAGGCGCGGGAGGGGTCGGAGGGGGCGAAGGCGACGCCGATGCGGCCGACCTCGTCAGCCGGGCCCAGGTCGTCGTTGGGGTTCGGGTCGACGGTGAGCGTGATCTCCTCGATGCGGTCCCAGCTGGCGCCGCCGTCCTCGCTGAGCCACACACCCGAGCCGGGGCCGGCGTACACGCGGGCGTCGGGCGAGCGGTAGTGGTCCCACATGCCGACCAGGATCCGGTCGCTGTCGGAGGGGTCGATGGCCACGTCGACGGCACCGGTGGTGTCGTTCAGGCCGGCCAGCAGCAGCTCCCAGGTGTCGCCGGCGTCCGTCGAGCGGTACAGGCCACGCTCGCCGCCGGGGACGAACAGGTTGCCGGACGCGGCGGCGTAGACGACGTCGTCGTCGTTGGGGTCCACGACGATGCGGCCGAAGGCGCCGGACTGCTCCAGCCCCACGTTCTCCCAGGTCTCTCCCAGGTCGGTCGACCGGTACAGGCCGGTGCCGCCGTAGACGATCGAGCCGCCGCCGGGGTTGGCCTCGCCGGTGCCGGCGTACAGCGTCCCGTCGCTGGCCGCGGCCAGCGCCCCCATGGCCTGGGTCTCGCGGGCCGGCCACGACGGCTCCCAGGTGGTGCCGAAGTCGGTGGACTTCCAGACGCCACCGGAGGCGGCGGCGGTGTACACCTCGTTGGGACGGCCCGGGACGACGACGACGTCCACGACGCGACCGCCGATGTTGGTCGGGCCCAGCAGGTCCCACTCCAGGCCCGCGACCTCGGGTGCGACCGTGCGGGTGAACGCGGCGTTGGCGTCCGCCTCGCCCAGGGCGCCGGCGAAGTCCACCGGCGAGTCCGTCACGGTGCGCTGGCTGTCGAACCACTCACCGGGGGCCTGCAGCGGGGGCAGGGCCAGACGCGGGTCCTCGATGGCCGCCG
>JBFKGB010000245.1:0-5852 GCA_041633535.1 Euzebya sp.
GTCGTTCGCATCCGGTGACCGCGGATGCTGTCCAGACGGTCGACGCGAGCCCACTGGTGCAGTCAACGGGGCCGAGCCTGTTCGCACAGCGGAGGCGGGATGACGCCGCCAACACGTGCCGGGGACGTCAACGACCCGCGCACCGAGACCTCAGATCGAGGTGTCAGAGACCTGGATCACGCTGTCCTGCACCGTGCCGGTCAGCGTCGCCTGGTCAACCCAGGTGACGCCCTGCACGGTCTGGGCGCCTTCGATGTCACCGACCACGACGCCCTCGACCACCAGGCTCGGCTCGCCGCACTGCGGGGCCATGGACTCGAGCGAGGCGGTGCACAGCCGAGTGGTGCCCGCGGCCTCGATCAGGAACCCGGTGACGCTGAGCGGTCCCTCGACATCGCTCGACATCGCCTCTGCGACCGTCAGGCCACCGCCGGGCGCGGGCACCCCCTGGGTGACGTCGCCGCCGTCATCGCCACAGGCGGCGGCGGCCAGCACGATGCTGAGGAGCAGGGCCGTCACGGCCCAGCAGGGTCGGCGGGTCATGGTGATCACCTTCCGTCGGTTGCGTGGTCCGTCTGACGCCGGCGGTGCGCCGTGGGTTGCACGCCAGCCGATGGCACCGGCGCTCTGTCAGGGACGACCGATGACCTCGGAGGTGATGTCGGTCGGGTCGCCGGTGGTGGCCATGACGGTGGGGTCGCCGTAGACCATCTCGACGGGGTTCAGCCCCTGGCCGGTGCCGCCCGGACGGAAGCGCATGACCCCGCCGAAGGTGCCGGTCCAGATCGCTCCGTCGGGGCCGACGGTCGTGGCGGCGTAGAAGCTGTTCTGCATCGGCAGCGGGCCGGCGTCGACGGTGAAGACCGGCTCGAGGGTGTCGAAGTCCAGCGCCTCCAGCGTCCACACGCCGTCGCGCGAGCCGACGCCGTAGAACAGGCCGGTCGCCGCCGACATCGTCGGGATGCCGTTGGGGACCTGGATCGTCGGGTTGGCCGCGACCGAGGCGCAGGTGCGCGTGGCGGGGTCCCACTCGATGCGCTCGAGCCCCCTGGGCTCGTTGGTCGGGATGCCGCTGGTCAGGTTCAGGTACGGCTGGGCCTGCGCGGGCACGCCGGCGAAGGCGTCCTCGTAGGTCAGGGCGTTGTTCACCACGACCGCGGAGGTGCCGCGGACCAGCACCGACTGCTCGCTGGCGGACTCCTCCGCCCCCTCCACCCCGAACGTCACCGGGACCTGGCAGGCGATCCGACGGTCCAGCTGCACGCCGTCGACCGTCAGCGCCTCCCAGTCCGCCGGGATCTCATCACGCCACATCAGCACCAGGTGCATCAGGTCCTGCCCGTCGGTGATGACGACGAAGCGGTCGTCGTCGCCGACACCCATGAGGGAGGGGGTCGACCCGGACCCGTCACCCAGCCGGATGCCACCACCGTCGCCGGTCTCGTAGCCCGCCGACCAGCCCAGGGACAGCCCCGAGCCGTCGACATCGATGCGGTGCATCGCCTGGTCGGTCACGACGTAGATGCCGCCCTGCTCGTCCGCGGCGATGGAGTTGGACACGGCCTCCAGGTCCTCGCTCGCCACGGACTCGTCGGCGCACGCATCGCCGTTGAGGGACAGCACCTGCAGGTTCTCCGCCGTCATCAGCTCGGGCTGGCGCGGGATGACCCCGACGACGCCCTGCTCGGTGGCGAAGGCGACCCGGCCGTCGAAGGTCATGGTGATGCCGACCAGCTCGTCCTCACCGACGCGGCACTGCGCCGCAGCGGGCAGCTGCAGGTCAGCGAGCTTGCGGATGGCCGACTCCGCCTCACCCTCCACGGCGTCGCCGAAGACCTGCAGCCGGTCGGCCTGCCCGACGATGAGGTGGTTGTCGGCGTCCAGCAGGTTGTAGGCACCCGAGACCGACCCGGTGCCGGGGCCCGCCCCCTCCTCCACCTGCGGGATGTGCTTGTCGATGATCCGCATGGTGTCGGCGTCGAGCTTGAACACCTCGCCGGTGAACCCGACGGTGGAGGCCCACACGACCTGCCGTCCGTCGGGGTAGGGCTCGGAGAACGTCAGCACGATCGGGGCGGCCAGCATCCCGGCCTTGTCCACGTCGATCGTCGCGGCCTCCGCGGCGGTGGGGCCGGGCAGGGGGCTGGAGGCCTGGGCGTAGCTGGCCCGGTGGCTGGCCGACCACGGCCCCTGCGCCAGGTGCGGGTTGCACGGCGGCTCGTGCCCGTCGGGGTCGGCGACGGTGCACGCATCCACCGGGGCGGGGCTGATGGGATCTGCGCCGGCGGGGACGGTCACGGACAGCGCCAGGGCGAGGACCGCGAGCATGGTGGTGAGCAGGCGTGTGGACATCAGGCTTCGGCTCCGGATGGGTGGATGGTCTGGGTGGTCTGCAGCGCCGCGTCGAACCCCTGGGCGAGGAGGGCGTTGGCGGCCTGGAAGGCCAGCGGGCGCATGTCGAGCATCAGCTGGATGACGGCGGCGACGTCGGTGTCGGACTCCGCGGCCGCCAGCCCCGGGATGAGGACCTCGCTGTGGGCGACCTTCAGCACGTCGGCGGCCAGAGCGGCCATGGCATCGCGCATCCGCTCCTGCAGGGCGATGACGGACTCGGCGCTGGCGCCAGCGGCGACCAGGGCCTCGCCGGAGTCCATGACCGCCGGCGACAGCACGGTGACCCGTCCGTCGTCGCGGTGCTCGACCAGCTTGGCGGCGACGAGGCGCTGGATGAGCTGCTCGTCCTCACCGACCCGGCCCAGCCGCTCGGTGACCTCGGCGGGTGAGAGCACCACCGGGTCCTCCGAGACCCACGGCGTCGCCGCGACCGCGGCCACCCCGTCGGCGTGGTCCTGACGGGCGGGGGCCCCGTCGTCCTCGAGGACATCCGAGATCGCCGCGAGGGAGTAGCCGCGGTCCTGCAGGTCAGCGATCCGGCGCAGCCGGGCCAGGTGGGAGGGGCCGTAGTAGCCGGTCCGCCCGACAAGGCGAGGGGGCGGCAGGAGCCCACGGTTCTGGTGGGCCCGCACGGTGCGGACGGTCATCCCGGCGGCGCGGGCGATCTCGTCGACCGTCAGCTCGGCCGGGGGCTCGCCGGGGGCGCCCGCATCATCTGTCTCGAGGTCATGTGTCATCGTTTCGTGACACTGTTCGCCGTGACGAGGTCTGACTCCTCCTGCCATCTCGGACGGATTCGATGGGCGACCGGCCAGCCGGGCACCGTGACGATCCCCGCCGCGGTCACGTCGACGGCGAGGTCCGGCCGGTCCGCAACCTGACGGCGTGTTCGGTCGTCGTACCGGATCGGACGTCATCGTCTCCAGCGGTTCCTCTAGGGTCGGCTGACGCGGCCCGTCCAGGCGGCGACGACCGAAGGACACACGATGACCGCCAGCCGCCAACGGACACGGGCGGGGGCCCTCGTGACCCTCATGGTCCTGCTGACCGCCCTGCTCCCCACTGCTGCGCAGGGCCAGGGCCGCTCCGAGCGGGTCGCCGACACCGATGACCCGGTCGACGTGTCCATCCTGCTGTCCCAGTTCGCCCACCAGAGCGCGCCCGCCGTCTCGATACGCATCGTCATCGGTCGCAGCGACCTGGAGCCCGACAACCTTGCGGCCGCCTCCATCGCCTCCGAGGGCGGTGTCCTGCTGCTGCACCCGCCCGCGCCCGCGGCGCCGGACCAGCGGGTGCTCGACGAGATCGCGTTCCTCCGCCAGAACAGCGGCTGTGCGGGTGCCGACCCCAACGGCGTGTTCATCATGGGCGGCACCGCGGCGCTCAGCGCCGACCTGGAGGACGCCATCGGTCCCTGCGCCGGCCGGGTCGCCGGGCCCAACCGCAACGCCACCTCCGTCGAGGCCGCCCGGGTCACCCTGGACTTCGTCCGCGCGTCAGGGGACGTGCCCGACCGGCTGTTCGTGGCCCGCAACGACAACGCGGCGGACTCCGCGTCGGCCTCCGCCGTCGTGGCCGCACTCCGTGCGCCGCTGGTCGTGACGCCCCGCGACAGCCTGGCCGCAGAGGTCGAGGCGTTCCTGCGCAGCGAGACGTTCCAGGAGATCATCATCCTCGGCGGCCCCGCGGCGATCAGCGACCCGGTCGTCGAGCAGATCGTGGCCGCCGCTCCCGCCACCCCGGTCGTCCGGGTGTCCGGGTCGTCGCGGGACGGCACGGCCGTCGAGGTCGCCCAGCTGTTCCCGCTGCGCAGCAGCTGGGCGATGGTGGAGGGGTTCCGTCCGGACTTCTGGACCTACGCGCTGCCGGCCGGACCGGTCATGGCCAGCCGTGGCGCGGCGCTGCTGTACACCAACGGCACGACCGGGGGGCTGGGCGCCAGCGCCCAGGCCCTGTCGGACTTCCCACCGACCGAGCTGCTGATCGTCGGCCCCGAGGCCCGCATCAGCACCCAGACCCAGGCCGACGCCGAGGCGACCGCCTTCGGCCCCTGACCGCCTCCAAGCCGTGGTCACGTCGACCGCGATCACAGCTGACGCAACCGTGTCGGCGGTCAGCGTCCGACGCAAACGTGACCGATGCGGTCGCCGGTAGGGATCGAGCGCCGGACATCTGGGCTGGGCGACGGCCAGAGCTCGCCGACGCCGACGGCACCCGCATGAGCGACCACCCCGGTGTGGCGGTCACGATCCACTGGACGACAGTCGGTCTGGACGAGCGCCGCGTCCACGCCGACGTCGCTCGAACTCAGCACGTCTGCGGGCGCGGGTGGCGGTGGCCTGCCCTGTGGGTGCATCCCTGTTGCCGGCAGGGCGGGCTGCACCGCCGGACGCGACCATCCCTCCTCCGGGCGAGCCCGCTCCGCACCGGGGGCCACGCCCACCGGCGTCGGCCTCGTCCCCTCCGCGACTACGCTGCAGGCATGTTCTCCCGCTGGACCACCGACGACATCCCCCTGCAGGTCGACCGTGTGGCGGTGGTCACCGGTGCCAACGCCGGCATCGGCTACGTCACCGCCCGGGAGCTGGCGCGCAAGGGCGCACAGGTCGTCCTGGCCTGCCGGGACCCGAAGAAGGCCACGGCCGCGCTGGAGCAGCTGCGTGCCGAGGTGCCCGGGGCCCGTGTCGGCGTCGCCACGCTGGACCTGTCCGACCTGGCGTCGGTCCGCGCCTTCGCCGCCTCGTTCGCCGAGGACCACGACCGGCTGGACCTGCTGGTCAACAACGCCGGGATCATGAGGGTGCCGGAGGGCACGACCGCCGACGGCTTCGAGCGGCAGATCGGCACCAACCACCTGGGCCACTTCGCGCTGACCGGGCTGCTGCTCCCGCTGCTGCGGGACACCCCCGCCTCGCGGGTCGTGACCGTGTCGAGCATCGCCCACAAGGGCGCCCGCCTGCCCGTTGACGACCTGATGATGACCGGGTCGGGCTATGACCCCTCGATCGCCTACGGGCGCTCGAAGCTTGCCAACCTGCTGTTCGCCTACGAGCTGGACCGTCGGCTGCGGGCCGCGGGCGCCGACGTCCGCTCCGTCGCCGCACACCCGGGGGTGGCCGCGACCAACCTGTTCGACCACCTGCTGCCCGGCGGGCTGGTGCGCCGGATCGCCAAGCCCGTCCTGGGCCTGCTGCGCGGCAGCGAGGCCGGGGCCCAGTCCATCCTGCGGGCCGCGACCGACCCCACGATCGAGGGCGGGCAGTACGTCGGGCCGCGTGGGCCGGGCGAGGCCGTCGGTGCCCCCGAGGTCGTGCAGTCCACGGCGGAGTCCCACGACGAGGACACCGCACGAGCGCTGTGGGCGGCCTCGGAGGACCTCACCGACGTCCGCACGGACCTGCCGGCCTGAGCGCGCTCACCACGTCCATCGTGTCGCGAGCCCGCCCGCGCACCGGTGA
>JBFKGB010000246.1:0-5716 GCA_041633535.1 Euzebya sp.
GAGCTGTCCAGCTTCCAGCTGCACTTCTGCACCACCCTTCGTCCCGACGTCGCGGTGCTGCTGAACATCGCCGACGACCACCTGGACTGGCACGGCGGCATGGAGGGGTATCGCCACGCCAAGGCGCGGCTGTGGCAGGCCCAGCGCCCCGACGACGTCACCGTCGTGCTGGGCGAGGACCCCGGCGCCATGGCGACCGTGGACCGCTGGCCGCCCCCTGGCAGGCTGATCACCGCTGCGGTCGGCGACGACGTGCTGGACCCGTCCACGCTGGCCGCCCCGGGGCCCCACAACGCCGCCAACGCCACGGTCGCGGCCCACGCGGCCATCGCCGCGGGGGCCGACCCCGACCACGTCAGGCGGACGCTGGCGGGCTTCGGCGTCGGCGCCCACCGGATGGAGCTGGTGGCGACGATCGCCGACGTCGACTACGTCAACGACTCCAAGGCCACCAACCCGCATGCGGCCCTCGCGGCGCTGCGGTCCTACGACGACATCGTGTGGATCGCCGGGGGCCTGAACAAGGGCCTGTCGTTCGAGGCGCTGGGCCCTGCGCTGCAGGGTCGGGTCCGTCACGTGCTGACGATCGGCGCCTGCGGTCCCGAGATCGCCGCCGTGGCCCGTGCCGCCGGTGTCCCGACCGAGGAGGTCGGGGACCTGGCCACCGCCGTCACACGTTCCCGGGCGATCGCCGTCCCCGGCGTTACGGTCCTGCTGGCCCCTGCTGCTGCCAGCATGGACCAGTTCACCGACTACGCCGACCGGGGCACCCAGTTCCGGGCAGCGGTTGAGGACCTGCGATGAGCACCACCAGCACCCGACGCACCGGCACCCGCCGTGCCCGTGGCGGCCACACCTCGCCCGAGGGCCTGACGCTGTACCAGCGGGCCGCCGGCCGTGGCACCCCCGAGTCGTGGTGGCTCGTGGGCATCGCCGCCATCCTGCTGCTGCTCGGGCTGGTCATGACCTTCAGCGCCTCCTTCGTGCAGGCGACCGCCCAGACGGGCGACGCCTTCGGCGTGTTCAACCGGCAGGCGTTCTGGGCGGCGATCGGCATCCCCATGGCCGTGGTGGCCGCTGCGGTGGACTACCGACGGTGGCGCCGCTGGGCCCCGCTCGCGGTCCTGGGCACGCTCGCCGCGATGGCGCTGGTCCTGGTCATCGGCGAGGAGATCAACGGCGCGCGCCGCTGGTTCTCCATCGGGCCGTTCTCGCTGCAGCCCGCCGAGATCATCAAGCTGACGCTGCCCATGTACACCGCCCACGTCCTGGCGCTGCGGTGGGACCGCGTGCGACGAGGCGACCTGATGGCGCTGCTGATGCCGAGCGTCCCGGCCATGGTCATCGCGGCCGGCCTGGTGGCGGTCAGCCCGGACCTCGAGTCCGCGGTGCTCGTGTTCGCGATCGGGCTGACCCCCCTGTTCGTCGCCGGCCTGCCGCTGCGGATCCTGGGTGTCGGCGGCCTGGCCGCCGGTGCCCTGGCGTACGCCGCCATCCAGTCCACCCCCTACCGGCTGGGCCGCGTCGCGGCGTGGCTGGACCCGACCAACCCCCAGTTCCGCGACGGGTACGGCTACCAGACCACCCAGGGCTTCATCGCGCTGGGCAACGGCGGGGTGTTCGGCGTCGGGCTGGGCCAGGGGCGCGGCAAGTGGCTGTACGTCCCCAACGCCCACACCGACTTCATCTACGCCATCATCGGCGAGGAGCTCGGGATGATCGGCGCGATGGTCGTCCTCGTCCTGTTCGCGGCCCTGGTCTTCTTCGGCTGCCGTGTCGCCTCGCGGGCACCCGACATGTACGGGCGCCTGCTGGCATCGGGGCTGACGGCCTGGCTGGCGCTGCAGGCCGCCATCAACATCTCCTCCGTCGTCGGTGTCCTCCCCGTGACGGGCGTCACCCTGCCGCTGGTGTCCTTCGGCGGGTCCTCGCTGGTCATCACCCTGGTGGGCGTGGGCCTGCTGGTCTCGATCGCCCGGCAGGCGAGCGCCGACGGTCGAGGGCTGGTCGCGGATGCCTGAGACCGTCCTGATCGCGGCCGGCGGCACCGGCGGGCACGTCTTCCCCGGCCTGGCGACGGCTGCCGCGCTGCGCGCCGCGCGTCCCGACCTGACCATCGAGTTCGTCGGGACCGCCGACCGCCTGGAGTCCACGCTGGTGCCGCAGGCCGGCTGGACCCTCCACACCGTCCCCGCGATGGCGCTGGCGCGCAAGGCGTCACCGGCTGCGCTGCGGATCCCCTTCGTCGTCGGCGGCGCGGTCCGACGGGTTCGACGGCTGATCGCCGACCGCGACGTCGTCGCCGCCGTCGGTTTCGGCGGGTACACCTCCGTGCCCCTGGCCCTGGCCGCCCGGCTGACCCGCACGCCGCTGGTCGTCCACGAGCAGAACGCCGTGCCGGGGGTGGCCAACAGGGTGGCGGCCCGCATGGCTGCGGCGGTGGCCGTGTCCTTCGACGAGGCGGCCGACGCCTTCGGCGGCGTGCGGACCGAGCTGACCGGCAACCCGGTGCGCCCCGACCTGCTGGGGGAGGGGGAGGACATGCAGGCCGCACGGCTGGGCCTGCGGACCGAGGCGCTGCAGACCTTCGGGCTGGACCCCGACCGGCGGACGCTGCTGGTGTTCGGTGGCAGCCAGGGCGCGCTGCGGATCAACACCGCGGTCACCGGCAGCGCCACCGCGTGGGCACGGCCCGGGGACCTGCAGATCCTGCACGCGGCCGGGCGCCGGACCCACGACGACACACGGGCCGCCTGGGTCCGTGCAGGCGTCGACCCCGACGGCGACGCCCGACCCGACGGCCTGAAGGTCGTGTGCACCGCGTTCATCGACCGCATGGACCTGGCCTACGCGGCCGCTGACGTCGTGGTGTGCCGGGCAGGCGCGTCCTCGATCGCCGAGCTCACCGCGCTGGCGATCCCTGCGGTCCTGGTGCCCTACCCCCACGCCACGGCCGACCACCAGACCGCCAACGCGCGGGCCGTCGAGCGGGCAGGTGGTGCGGTGGTGCTGGCCGACGACGCCACCGACACCGCCTCGCTGGTCGCCGCGGCGCAGCCGCTGCTGACCGATGACGACCGTCACGCCACCATGACCCGCGGGTCCGCGGCCTTCGGCCGACCCGATGCAGCCGCAGACCTCGCCGCCCTCGTCCTCGAGCTGGCGCGCCACGCCCCCGGAGCCTGATCCCATGACCGCCTACGCCGACGCCTCCCTCCTCACGCTCGCCGACGACACCAGGGTCCACCTGGTGGGCATCGGTGGTGCCGGCATGAGCGCGCTGGCACAGGTGCTGCTGGAGCGGGGCCTGCCCGTCACCGGCAGCGACCTGCGGGGCGGGCCGTCCTGCGACGTGCTGACGGCGATGGGCGCCCGCATCGAGATCGGGCACCGGGCCGGGCAGGTCGACGGTGCCGACATCGTCGTGGTGTCCAACGCCGTGCCCGCCGGCAACGTCGAGCGCGTCCACGCCGAGCAGACGGACATCCCCGTCATCCTCCGTGCCGACCTCCTCGAGCTGCTGATGGCCGGTACCCGGCGACTGCTGATCACCGGCACGCACGGCGAGACCACGACCACGGCCATGTCGACCGTCGCCCTGCAGGCCAGCGGCCTGGACCCCTCCTTCGCGATCGGCGGGGCACTGCACGGCGGCGGCACCAGCGCCCACCACGGCACCGACGACGTCTTCGTCGCCGAGGCCGACGAGGCGTTCCGGTCCTTCCTGCGGCTGACCCCCGACGTCGCCGTGGTCACCAACCTGGAGATGGACCACCACGACGAGTACGCCGACCTCGAGGCCTACCGGGCCGCGTTCGTGCAGTTCCTGGCACGCCGTCCCGAGGGCGGTCTGGCCGTCCTGTGCGCCGACGACCCCGGCAGCGCCGGTCTGGCCGCCGACGTGGAGGGTCCGGTCACCACCTACGGCACCGCCGAGGACGCCGACGTGCGCATCACCGACGTGCGCAACGAGGGTCCGGGCTCGGCCTTCCGGCTGGTCGACACGCGTGAGGACGCGGACATCGGCAGCTTCACGCTGGCCGCGCCGGGGATCCACAACGTCCGCAACGCCACCGCCGCCATCGTGGCGGCACGGTGGCTCGGCGCCGACACCACCGGCGTGGGGGAGGGGCTGTCCACCTTCACCGGCGCCATGCGCCGCTTCCAGCGGCTGGGCACCGTCGCCGGGGTGCAGGTGGTCGACGACTACGGCCACCACCCGACCGAGCTGGTGGCCACCATCGCCGCCGCACGCGACGCCAACCCCGACGGCCGTGTGATCGCGGTCTTCCAGCCGCACCGCTACAGCCGGACCCAGGCGCTGGGCGCCGACCTCGGCCGGGCGCTGTCGGGCGCCGACCTCGTCGTCGTCACCGACGTGTACCCCGCCGGGGAGGCCGCCATCCCCGGCGTCACCGGCGCGCTGGTCGCCGACGGTGCGGCCGAGTCGGGCACGGAGGTCCGCTTCCTGCCGGACATGGCCGACCTGGACCGGCTGATGGTCGACCTGAGCCAGCCGGGCGACCTGATCCTGACGATGGGTGCCGGTGACATCACCCAGCTCGGGCCACGGATCATCCAGCGGCTCGAGGGGCGCGCGTGACGGCACCGGCAGGGCCGGAGGACCCCCTCCTGCAGCAGCTGCGGGCCGGGGTGACGGGTGACGTCCGCGCGGCCGAGCCGCTGGCGGGCCGCACGACGCTGAAGGTCGGGGGTCCTGCACGTGCGCTGGTGCGCGCGGAGTCCGTCGCGGACCTGCAGTCGGTCGCGCGGGTGTGCCGCGAGACCGGTGTCCCCTGGCTGGTGCTCGGGCGCGGCTCGAACATGCTGGTGGGGCAGGACGGCTGGGACGGCGTGGTCATCACCCTGGGCAAGGCGTTCCGCGGCGTGGCGCTGCAGCCCGGTGGCACCCCTGACGACCGGCGGGTGCACCTGGGTGGGGCCGAGCCGATGCCGGTCCTGGCGGTTGCGCTGGAGAAGCTGGGCCTGGGCGGGATGGCCTTCGCGGTCGCCATCCCCGGCGCGGTCGGCGGCGCGGTGTGCATGAACGCAGGGGCGCACGGTGGCGAGATGTCGCAGGTGCTGGTCTGGGCCGAGGTCGTGCGGCTGCGGACCGGCGAGGTCCAGCGGATCCCCGCCGCCGACCTGGACCTGTCCTACCGCCACTCCTCGCTGCCGGACGACGCCGTCGTCACCGCCGTCGAGGTGTCGCTGGCCGAGACCGATGCGACCGTGCTGGCCGCCGACATGGCCGAGATGCGGCAGTGGCGGCGCGACCACCAGCCGATCAACGAGCCGTCGTGCGGCAGCGTGTTCCGCAACCCCGAGGGCGACTCGGCCGGTCGGCTGATCGACAGCGCCGGGCTGAAGGGCCACCGCGTGGGTGGGGCGACGATCAGCCTGAAGCACGCCAACTTCATCACCGTCGAACCGGGGGCGTCGGCCGCCGACGTCCTGGCCGTCATCCGTCACGCCCAGCGGGAGGTCGAACGGATCCACGGCGTCGTGCTGCATCCTGAGGTCGTCATCGCCGACGAGACCCGAGCAGCGACCACCGAGGAGGGAGGGACGTGATCACCCGTCAGACCAGCGCCGCGCTGCAGTACCTGGGCCTGGTGGGGACCGCGCCGTCCGCCCGCCGTCGTCCGGGCCGGGCCGCCCCGGCCCGCGCCGTCCCGGGCAGGACCGCCCGTCGCCCCGCCGCGCGCCCGCGTGC
>JBFKGB010000247.1:0-5715 GCA_041633535.1 Euzebya sp.
CGCACGCCCGCCGGCCGCACCTTCCTGTACCCGCGGCTGGGGTACGGCCAGATCGTGGACCGTCTGGCCGAGGCCGCGCACGACGCGGGCGTCCGGGTGGTCACCGGCGCCCCGCCGCTGGCGGTCGCCCCCTCAGCCGGGGCCCCGGCCGTCCACCTGCGGGACGGCGCACGGCTTGAGTCGTCCCGGGTGCTGTGGACCGCGCCGCCGACGGCCCTCGCAGCGGCGGCCCCCATGACGGTGGACACCGTCCCGTCCCTCCGCCACCGCGCGGTGGTGCTGGTCTACCTGGTGCTGTCGGTGCCCCGCTACCTGGCGTTCGACGCCCACTACGTGCCCGACCCGGACGTGGCGTTCGTCCGGCTGTCCGAGCCGAAGAACTACCGCGACGGGCCCGACCCGGCCGGGACGACGGTGCTGTGCGCCGAGGTGCCCTGCGACGTCGGTGACACGGTCTGGACGGCCGACGACGAGTCGCTGGGTGCCCTGGTGGTCGACGGCATGGACCGTCTGGGGCTGCCGCGGGTCGACCCGGCCCAGGTCCACTCCATCCGGCTGCCGCGCGTCTACCCGGTCTACGACAACCATGGCGCCGGTCGCCTGCGGAGGCTGCTGCAGGCGGTTGAGCACCTGCCCGGGGTCACGGTCCTGGGCCGTCAGGGGCTCGGGGTGGCCGACAACCTGCACCACGTCATGGACATGGCCCACGCCGCGGTCGGCTGTCTGACCGCCGACGGGTGGGACGCCGACGGCTGGTCCCGGGCCCGTGCGTCCTTCGACGACTTCGTCGTGGAGGACTGACGGCGTCGTCCGTCCCGCCCCGCCCTCTTGGCCGGCGGCCCCGCTCTGCCCGGCCCCGCCCCGTCGGCCGGCGGCCCCGCCCCGTCGGCCGGCGGCCCCGCCCCGTCGGCCGGCGGCCCCGCCCCGTCGGCCGGCGGCCCCGCCCTCTCGACCCACCCGCAGTCGGGAATGGTTCTCGGGTGGACGCAGAGGGACCCCGGCGGGGGGTCTGTCCGCCCTCTCGGCGGGCGGGGCACGAGCTGAACCCGCGTTCACTGGGTTGAGAGGGCGGGCAGGGTCTGCAGGCCGGCCGGGTACGGGCGCCTGGCCGGGCGGGGCCGGGCCGGGCCCGGTGGGTCAGGACAGCGCGTCGGCGCGGCGCAGGACCAGCAGCCAGGTCAGGACCGCTGACAGCGCCACCAGCACCAGCGACACGATGCTGGCCTCGGCCCAGAAGGCGTCGGTCGTGGCCGCCCACACGTCGGTGGCCAGCGTGCGGAACCCCGGGGGGCTCAGCAGCAGCGTGGCCGGCAGCTCCTTCAGGGCCGACAGCAGCACCAGGCCGGCTCCGGCCAGCAGCGATGGCGCCATCATCGGCAGCTCGACGCGCAGCAGGCGGCGGGTCCGGCTGACCCCCATTGTGCGGGACACGTCGATGACCGAGGACGGGACTGCGGCGACGGCGACCTGGGCGGCGCGCAGGGACTGGGCGCCGAAGTGCACGACGTAGGCGATCACCAGCAGCGGCAGTGTCTGGTACAGCCCGGCGACGAACCCGGGGGCCCTCAGGGTGAAGAAGGCCAGGCTGAGGGCGATGATCAGGCCCGGCATCGCGAAGCCGGCGACGACGAGGGCGTTCGCGCCGTCCGCGGTGCGCCCCCGGTGCCGGGCCGTCAGGAACGCCACCGGCAGGACCACGACGGTGGCCGCGAGGGCGGCGAGGATCCCCCCGGTGGCGCTGCCGAGGACCGGCGCCAGCAGCTGGCCCGGGTCGGCGATGGGGGAGGAGGGGCGGGTGCTGCCGTTGACGATGCCGCGCACCGACCAGTACACCAGCACCGTCATGGGCCCCACCAGGGCAGCGGTGGTCAGCCCGGCGACGGCCACCAACGACGGCACGCGCCAGCGCCGCAGCGGCCAGCGCAGGCCCGACCGGCCCTTCGCGGCGGTGCGCGACGGCGCGGACGCCAGGCGGCCGACGGCGGCACGCTCGCCGGTGGCGATCAGCAGCGCCAGCATGCCCAGCTGCAGGGCCAGCGCCGTCGACACGGGCCGGTCGAGCAGGTTGCTGAAGATCACGCGGGTCAGGGTGTCGTAGCGCAGCAGCTGCGGCAGACCGAAGTCGGACACGGCGTACAGGAAGACCAGCAACGCACCCGCGAGGATGGCCGGCACGACCTGGGGCAGCACGACCCGGCGGAAGATCGTGGCGGGTCGGTGCCCGAGCAGCCGGGCGGACTCCTCGAGGTTGGAGGGCAGCTGCCGCAGCCGCGCGGCGACCAGCAGGTACACGTACGGGTAGGTCAGCAGCGACATGATCGCGAAGGCCGCCCAGAAGCCACGGACCTCGGGCAGGGACAGCCCGATGAGGGAGTCGGTCAACCCACCGCGCGACAGGGCCGCCTGCAGGGTGAACGCCCCGATGTAGGACGGCAGGACCAGCGGGAGGGCCAGCAGCACCGCCCACATCCGTGCCAGCGGCAGGTCGGTGCGGGTGACGACCCAGGCGCTGGCGGTGCCCAGCACCGACGCGGCGACGGCGACGCTGCTGGCCAGCAGCAGGCTGCGGCCCAGAGGCGCCAGGTTGTCGGGGTCCGTCATCGCGTCGGTGAACGGCTGTCCGAACCCGGAGGCCTGCACGACCAGGAAGACCAGCGGGGCCGCGAACCCGGCGGCGAGCACCAGAGCGACCCCTCGCAGCACGACGCTGCCGCCGGCCCGACGGGCCGGCGGCAGGGCCCCGCCGCGACGTCGCGTCGGCGGGGGTGTCGGTGACTGCAGGTCAGCCTGAGAGGCCACTGTCTCGGATCAGCTCCACGGTGTGCTCCAGGCCGTCGCCCAGCTCGTCGATGTCGATGACGGGGACGTCCAGCCCGCTCAGCGGCGGGATCGTGGCCACGGCCGGCACCTCGTCGGCCAGCGGGTACTCGAACGTCTCCTCCGCGAAGTATCGCTGGGATTCCTCGGACAGCAGGAACTCCACCAGCTGGCGGGCCCCGTCGGTCTGGTCGGACCCCTGGACCACGCTGACCGAGGAGGGGATCAGCATGGCGCCGACGTCATCGCCCGGGAACAGGTGGTTGGCGATCGGCAGGTCGGGGTCCTCGTCGAGGAACCGGAAGGCGTAGTAGTGGTTGACCAGCCCCATCGCGACCTCGCCGCGGCTCACGGCCTCGACGATCGCGCTGTTGTTGGCGTAGGTCGGCGCCTCGGTGGCGGCCAGGTCGGCCAGCAGCTGGACGGCGGTGTCCTCGCCCTCGCTGGCGATGACCGCGGTGATGAAGTCCTGGAACGAGCCGTTGTTCGGGGCGATGGCCACCTGGCCGGCCCAGGGCTCCTCGACGACGTCGAACACCGAACCCGGCAGGTCCGCCTCGTCCATCAGGTCGGTGTTGTAGACGAGCACGCGCTGGCGGCCGCTGACGCCGACCCACTGGCCGTCGGCGTTGCGGAAGCGCTCGTCGACGTGGTCCAGGGTGGACGCCTCAAGGGCGGCCAGCCGTCCGTCACCCGCCAGGAAGCCGGTGGCCCCCGGCGACTGGCTGTAGAAGACGTCGGCGGGGGAGCGGTCCCCCTCCTGGTCGATCAGCAGGGCGAGCTCGGCGGACTCGCCGTAGCGGACGTCGACGGAGATGCCGGTCTGCTCGGCGAACCGCTCCAGCAGCGGCCCGACGAGGCTCGCGGAGCGGCCGGAGTAGATCGTGACGGTGTCGCCGCCGCCACCGGAGCACGCGGTGAGGGTCAGCAGCAGGGCGAGGGCGAGGAGTGCGCGGACCGTGCGGGTCATGACAGGGTCCCGATCTGGTCGTCGGTGATGTCGAGCGCCTCGAGGGCGGGCGTCAGGACCTCGCGGACGGCGTCGCCGTCGGCGCTGCCCGGCTCGGCAGTCAGGTCGTAGACGTCGGCGATGGGGCCCAGGTCCACGTCGGTGTCGGCCAGCAGCGGCTGCAGGACGCGGAAGAACGCCAGCCCCTCCGCCTGGTGGGCACGGGCGGCCTCGTCGTCGCCGGCGGCGACGTCCTGCGCCGCGACCTCGGCGTAGCGGATGGTGGCCTGGCTGTAGGTGATCACCAGGTTGCGCAGCACCTCGTCACGGGCGGCGGTGGCTGCCTCGACGTCCTCGGCCAGCAGGGCGTCACGGCCCGCCTCCATCGCGGTGAGGATCGCCGCGTTGGCGGCGGCGGTCCCGTCGGCGTCGGCGGTCCCGAAGTTGCCGGCGCGGCTGTCGGCGGTGGCGTAGGGGGCGCAGGCCGGGTCGGCACCGTGGTAGAAGGCCCAGGCCTCGTCCCAGTTGTGCGGGGCGCCCTCGGCGGCGTCGAAGTCGCCGTCCTCGGCCTTCGCAAGCGCGGTGTTCAGCTCGTGGACGGTCCAGGCGACCATGATCTGGTTCTGCACGCCCTTCTCGATGCCCTGGGCCCGTGCGGCGTCCGAGGCGCCCTCGAACTCGCCGGTACCGTCGATCGCGGAGGTCACGAAGTCGTCCAGCGGGGTGGCGCTGTCGAAGGCCGCGTCCAGGCCGTGCAGGCGGTCCTCGGCGGTGGCGAAGCCGGCCAGGGTCCGGACCGATCCGTCGCTGTTCACCGAGCTGCCGCCGTCGACGTAGACCTCGCGGATGGCGTCGTAGTCGATGGGCTCGACGTCCAGCAGCGCCTTGACGTCGCAGACGTCCAGGGTCACCAGACGGTGCGCGTTGACGTCGGAGGCGTAGGTGTAGCCGCCGTCCTCGTCGACCGCCTCGACCGGGGCAGCGGTGCCGCTGTCAGCGGTGCCCGGGCTGGAGGCCGAGCCGGATGCGGAGCCGGATGCGGGCGCGCTGGCGGAGCCGCTGGAGGAGGCAGAGCCGGAGGACCCCTCCTCGGTGCCGATCGTGCGGACGGTCGCACCGTCGTCACCGCCGCACGCTGCGGCGAAGAGGGACAGCGAGAGGGCGAGCGCGGCCAGGCGGCTGCGGTGGGGGTGGAGGGACTGCACTGGAGATCCTTGGTGGGTCGAACGTGACGCGGGAAGAGTAGGTAAGGCTTACCTAACCTGCAACCTGGGGCGTGGGGGGTTGAGCTGGCGCCAGACCGTGGGCAGGACCCTGGACAGATAGCGGCCGAGACGGATGAAGGACTGCCCCGACTCGCGGAACCGGTAGTCGATCCCGACCTCGTCGTAGACGAACCCCTGCTCGAGGAGGTCGATGGTCAGGACCTGTGCGTAGTTGTAGTCGTGCGGGATCCGGGCCTGACTGGCTGCCGCGGGTGAGAAGGCACGGTAGCCGGACTGCCCGTCGGTCACGGGGTGCCTGACCGTCCAGCGGACCCAGGCCGTCAGCACCTGGTTGCCCAGGCGGCGGTGCGGTCGCATGTGCCGGATGGTGCCGGCGAAGCGGCTGCCGACGACGTAGTCGGCCCGACCCTGCAGGATCGGCGTCACCAGGTCGGCCAGCGCGGCGGGGTCGTACTCGCCGTCGGCGTCGCAGAACGCCACGGCGCTGGCACCCATGGCCGTGGCCTCGGCCAGACCTGTGCGGACCGCCGCCCCGAGCCCGCGGTTGCGATCGTGGCGGATCACCCGCGCTCCGGCGCGCTGGGCCTGCGCGACCGTGTCGTCGCTGCTGCCGTCATCGATGACGAGGACCTGGACCGGCCGGCCCGCCACGTGGGCAGGGGTCCGCTCGACGCATGCGGCGATGCGCGGCCCCTCGTCGTAGGCCGGCATGAACAGCACCAC
>JBFKGB010000248.1:0-5708 GCA_041633535.1 Euzebya sp.
CAGTCCTCGGGTGATGTCGGACTCGTAGACGAAGTTGTTGTACCAGTAGGTCGACCACGACCCGCCGATCTGGCAGGTACCGCCGCAGAACGGCCCCGGGCCCAGCGAGACAGGGTCGGACCATGCGATGGTGGTGGGGTTGGCGGGGTCGGTGAAGTCCACGACCCAGCTGCCGCCCTGGTAGTTGCCCATGACCACGACGTCACGTCCGTTGCGCAGCGGCACCACGTTGTAGTTGTGGATGGTGCAGTTCTCGTCCGCCCCCTGGGCGCGTGGCAGCACCCACTGGCCCAGCTTGGCGCCGGTCTCGGCGTCGTAGAAGAACATCGCCTTGTCGATGTCAGGGTCGTCGGCCTCGCACTCACCGTCCCCGCCGCCGCCCGGCTCCCAGCCCATCACGAGGACGTCGCCGTCCCAGGAGAACCCGGCGGAGTGCCAGCGGCCGTTGCTGCCCGCGGTTCCGACACCGGGCTCGACGATCGTGAGCTCGAGGTCAGGGTCCAGCGGGTCGGAGATGCCCCAGACGTTGACGGTGTCGGCGCTGGCGCAGGCCGCCCGCTGGACGTCGCCCTGGATCACGGCGGCGTCGTGGCAGCCCGGCGTCACCGCCGTGGTGGGCCCTGCCAGCGGTTCGCGGGCGACCAGGGCAGCGCTGGCCGGGTCGGCCAACGGCACGGCCAGGATGTCCATGAAGTCACCTGCCGCGATGCCACCGGTGCAGCCGCTGGCGCTGGAGTTGTTGCTGTAGACGACCAGGGACTCACCGAGCGCCGGGACGTCCCTGACGCCTGCGACGGTCAGGGTGTGGGAACCGCACGGCAGCTCCAGCGCGGTGAGCACCTGGGGATCCGCCGGGTCGCTGACGTCCCAGACGTGCACGCCCTCGAATCCAGGCGGGACGATGGTGTCACCACAGACACGGGCGTCGGCGCGCTTGGTGTTCCAGGCACGCACCAGGATGTCCTCGTGGACCACGATGTCACCCTGGTCGCCGTTGCACTCCGGATGGGAGATCAGTCTGGGGTTGGCCGGGGCAGAGATGTCGATGATGCGGAAGCCGTTGTAGTTGCCCTGGTAGGCCAGATGCCCCTGGAAGGCCAGATCGCTGGAGACGACCCGCTGGCCATCGGGTACGTCGAAGGTCGCCGGCTGCGGGCTGTGCCCCAGCGCGTGCATGTTCTTGGTCCTCGGTTCGGTGCCGTGGTCGGCGGACGCCGGCAGGATGGGCAGGAGCAACGCTCCTGCGAGCAGCACGAAGTGAACGACGTGTCGTCGCATGTCTTCTTCCCCTCTCGACCCACGTCGTTGTGGGTCGTCCGTGGGCCGGGTGGACCCCAGCCCTTGTGCAGGCCTAGCACAGCCCGACCTGCATGGGAAGCCCTCAGTGAACGATCTTCACTCTGTGTAGCCCGTGGGCCACGCCCGGGGACTCACGCGGGCCTGGTCAGCATCGTCAGCCGATGGCGCCGGCAACCACCTCGCGCGCGGCCGCCTGCACCTGTGCCAGATGGTCAGGTCCACGGAAGGACTCGGCGTAGATCTTGTAGACGTCCTCGGTGCCCGACGGGCGTGCGGCGAACCAGGCGGACTCCGTCGTCACCTTCAGCCCCCCGATCGGCTCGCCGTTGCCGGGCGCCGTCGTCAGCGTCGCGGTGATCGGCTCGCCGGCGATGCTGTCGGCGGCGACGTCGTCGGGCGACAGGGCCTTCAGCGCCGCCTTCTGCTCGCGGGTCGCGGGTGCGTCGACCCGTGCGTAGGCCGGCTCGCCGTGCGCGGCGGTCAGGTCGGCGTAGTGGGCGCTGGGCGAGCGTCCGGTCGTCGCCAGGATCTCCGAGGCCAGCAGGCACAGCAGGATGCCGTCCTTGTCGGTGGTCCAGGTCGTGCCGTCCGTGCGCAGGAACGAGGCGCCCGCCGACTCCTCACCACCGAACCCGAACGTCCCGTCGACCAGGCCCGGCACGAACCACTTGAAGCCGACGGGGACCTCGACCAGCGGTCGTCCCAGCGAGGCGGCGACGCGGTCGATCATGGACGAGGACACCAGCGTCTTGCCGATGCGGGTCTGCCCGGACCAGCCCGGACGGGCACCGCCGAACAGGTGCTGGATGGCCACCGCCAGGAAGTGGTTGGGGTTCATCAGGCCGGCGTCGGGCGTGACGATGCCGTGCCGGTCGGCGTCGGCGTCGTTGCCGGTCGCGATGTCGTAGGCGTCGCGCTGGGCGACCAGGCCGGCCATCGCGTCCGGGGACGAGCAGTCCATCCGGATGCTGCCGTCGGTGTCCAGGGTCATGAACCGCCAGGTCGCGTCCACCAGGGGGTTGACGACGGTCAGGTCCAGGCCGTGCCGCTCGGCGATCGCGCCCCAGTAGTCCACCGACGCCCCGCCCAGCGGGTCGGCACCGATCCGCACGCCGGCCTGCCGGATCGCTGCGATGTCGACGACGTCGGGCAGGTCCTCGACGTAGGTGCCCATGAAGTCGTAGGGGCGTGCCTGGGCCCGTGCCGTGGCCAGCGGCACCCGGCGGACGCCGGTCAGACCGTCGCGGATCAGCTGGTTGGCGCGGTCGGCGATCACCGAGGTGGCGTCGCTGTCGGCCGGGCCGCCGTGGGGCGGGTTGTACTTGAAGCCCCCGTCACGCGGCGGGTTGTGCGAGGGGGTCACGACGATGCCGTCGGCCAGGGCGCCGGGCCCGGCGGTGCGGTTGGCGCGGAGGATGGCGTGTGAGATCGCGGGCGTCGGGGTCCACCCGTCCTGCGCGTCGACCATCACCGTGACGTCGTTGGCGACCAGGACCTCCAGCGCGGTGCTCCACGCCGGCTCGGACAGGGCGTGGGTGTCCCGGCCGATGAACAGCGGCCCGCCGATGCCCTGCTGCCGGCGGTGGTCACAGATCGCCTGGGTCGTCGCGAGGATGTGCGCCTCGTTGAAGGCTGCGTCCAGCGAGGACCCCCGGTGGCCGCTGGTGCCGAACGCCACCTGCTGGGCGATGTCCCCCGGGTCGGGCTCCAGGGTGTAGTACGCGGTGACCAGGTGGGCGAGGTCCACGAGGTCCTCGGCCTGGGCGGGCTGTCCGGCTCGGGGGTGGCGCATGGCCTCATCATGCACAACCCGGACGGGTCATCGCTGGACGGTGGGGGCTCCTGGCAGGTAGGTCCCGCTCTGGGGGTGGATCTCGAGCCACGTCGTGCCGGGCGCCAGCGGCAGGACCTCGCCGTCGGCGGTGAGGAACCGGTACTGGTCGGCAGCCGTCGGCTTGGACCAGGTGCCGTCGAAGACCTGTCCGCCGCGGTGGATCCGGGCGGGGCCCTCCCCGGTCACGGCGATCGGCTCGGACTGCTGACCGGTGGTGGGGACGGTCAGCACCACGACGTTGGCGGCCACCAGGGCATCGCCGACGGTGCCGTCGGGGGCGCCCGACGTGTGGGGCGTGCCGTCCTGGCTGCGCTCCCACCCCTCACCCTCGACCCACGTCCACCCGCTGACGGTGCGGAACCGGCCGTAGTCCACGCTGAAGCCGTCGGTGTCGGTGCCACCGGCGGGCTGTTCCTCGTCGAAGGCGAACGCCGGCTCGGTGCCGGGACCCGGGGCGTCGGGGTGGGCGGCGCGGACGGTCTCAAGCGGGATGAACAGGTTGTGCGGCGCGCGGCGGCTGCCCTCACGACGCCACCCGGTCTGGTCCCGGTCGTTGACGACCGTGTCCGGGAAGCCCTCGTCGATGGTGGCGTAGTTCGGCCCGGCCGCGCCCGAGAAGGCGAACACCGGCCTGAAGGCACCGAACAGCTCGGGGTCGATCCGCCGACCGCTGCGGACCGGACCGACCTCGCCGGATCCCGAGGAGTGGAACATCGCGGCCAGCCGGGTCAGCCCCTCGATCGGCTCGACGAACACGACGTCGGCGGCGTCCAGACCCACCTGCGGCCGTGCACGGGCGTCGTTGTCGATCTTGACGGCGACGACCGGCAGGTCCGCCAGCGACCCGTCGTCGACGGCGACGCCGGTGAGCGGCGCCACCGGGCCGGGCTCCTCGGTGGGCGTCGGGGTCGGTGTGGGCGTCGGGGTCGGCGTCGGCGTCGGCGTGGCCTCGGTGACGGGCGTCTCGGTCGGGACGACCTCGGGGTCGCCCCCACACGCGGCGAGGACGAGGGCGAGCAGCAGGACGGGAATCAGACGACGCAACGCAGGATCCAGTGGTCGGGGACGTCGACGCCGGCCGGCGTCGGTCCCGACCATCCTGCCGTGCCCGACCGGGCATGGGTCTAGGCTGCCCCCATGACGCGGAAGACCTACGCCACCGACACGATCGAGGTCTCGTGGGACCCGTCGTTGTGCATCCACACGGCACGCTGTCTGAACGCCGCGCCGGCGGTGTTCGACGTCACGCGCCGACCGTGGGTCGTGCCCGACGCCGAGGATGCCGAGACGGTCATCGCCGCCGTGGCCCAGTGCCCGACGGGGGCCCTGGGTGTGCGCCGTGTGGGCGAACACACCCATGCCGAGCCGGTGCCGCCGCAGCCGCAGGTGGTGCTGGTCCCCAACGGCCCGCTGGCCGTCCGTGGCCAGGTCGAGGTGCGCCAGCCCGACGGCACGGTCGTGCGTCGTGCCACGCGCATGACGCTGTGCCGCTGCGGGGCCAGCGAGAACAAGCCGTTCTGCGACAACTCCCACCGGCGCGTCGGCTTCTCGACCGCCGACGAGCACCCGGCACCCGAGCCGGACCTGCCGCGGGTCCCCGACGACCACCGCGAGTCGCCGGCCGACTGCGGCTGAGCGACCGCCGGGTTCAGCCCTTCCGGTCCCCCGCCAGCCCCTTCGCCCCGGCCATCGCCCGACGGCCCACCTCTGCCAGCGACGGTCGTTCCGTCACACCCGCACCCACCGGGTCGGCCCGCTCGATCTCGGCGTTCAGCTCTGCGCCCAGCAGCAACGAGATCGCCAGCAGCCAGATCCACACCAGCAACGCCAGCGGTGCGGCCAGCGACGCATACACCGGGTCGCCGGCGAACGAGGCACCCGTGTAGGTCCGCAGCCCCACGCTGGCCAGCAGCCCCAGGACCGTGGCCAGGACCGCGCCCGGCAGGTCCCGCCTGAACGGCGTGTCCCACGGGGTCGCGTGGTGGAACAGCGCGGCGACCAGCAGGGTGACGACGGTGAAGGCCACGGGCCAGTAGGCCAGCCGCCAGATCTCGCCCAGCAGCAGCGAGACCCCGGTCCGCCGTTCCAGGATCTCGCCCAGCCGGGGTCCCGCGACGACCAGGGGGATCAGCACCAGACCGCTGACCAGGCCGATCAGCGTGTAGCCGATCCCCATGACCCGCGACGCCCACGAGGGCTGGGAGTCCTCCAGGTCGTAGGCCACCGCGACGGCGTGGATGATCACGCGCAGCACCCGGCTGGCGGAGTACACGGTGACCAGGAACGACACCGACAGGATCGAGGTCGACCCGCTGCTCAGCAGCCCGTCGAGCGTCGGCCGGATGGCGGAGTCCACGGTCGCCTCGGAGAACACCTGCAGGGCCAGCTCCTCGATCCGTCCGATCAGCTGGCTGCGGACGTCCGACCCGATGGACCGCCCGATCAGGCCAGCCGCGGCCGTGGCCGACAGCAGGAGGGGCGGGAGGCTCAGCAGCACCCAGAAGGCGATCTCGGCGGCCAGCCCCGTCACGCGGTCGTGGCCGGCGTCACGGACGGTGGCGACACCCAGGTCGAC
>JBFKGB010000249.1:0-5707 GCA_041633535.1 Euzebya sp.
GGCCG
This sequence comes from Euzebya sp., assembly GCA_041633535.1. GTDB lineage: Bacteria > Actinomycetota > Nitriliruptoria > Euzebyales > Euzebyaceae > Euzebya. Next base: position 6 of record JBFKGB010000249.1, read on the forward strand.
GGGACTGGGTGAACGGGGCCTGGGTGAACGGGGTCTGGCCGCTGTCGGGCGCCTGGGTGGTCCCCCAGGGGGCGTCATGCGTGGACACCGGGCCCCACGCCGCGGGGGCCGGCGGCATGGGCGGGGCGACCGGTGGCGCGTCCCACCGCGGTGCCGCGCTGTCCCAGGAGCCTGCAGCCCAGGCGCCGCCGTCCGACACCGGGCTCTGGCCGCCGTCCGACACCGGGTCCTGGCCGCCGTCCGACACCGGGTCCTGGCCCGCGTCGGACACCGGGTTCTGGCCGCCGTCCGACACCGGGTTCTGGCCGGCGTTCCATGGCGGCGTGCGGTCGGCCTGCCGGGGTGGGCCGCCGGACCACTCCTCGTCGTCCAGCCACGTCGCCGCGGGCGGGGTGGCCCGGTCACCGGCGAACGGGTCGTGTGACGTGCCTTCTGGGCTCGCGTCGGAAGGGGAGCTCACGCGGGGTCCTTTCGGGGGACGGGGACGGGACGGTCGGCCACGGACGGGTCGTACCCGTCGGTCTGCCGTGTCGAGCATGACGGTAGGCGGGTAGGCAACAAGCACGGTGCGGGGTGCGGCAAAGACTTCGCAAAGCGGGCCCGCCTGGGTCGTCCTGCACGACGGATGGCCCATGCTGGCACCCATCGCACGACGTGGACCCCGGTCTGGAGACATGGTGAGCACGAGCAGACAAGAGGAGACCGACCAGCGGGTGCTGCTGGTCGAGGACGACGACGGCATCGCCACGCCCCTCGCCGCCGCGCTGGGCGGCGGCGGGTACACCGTCACGCGGGTGGCGACCGGGCGCGAGGCCCTGGCGCTGGCCACCGACGACCTGGCCGCCGTGGTCCTGGACCTCGGCCTGCCCGACATCGACGGGGTCGAGGTCTGCCGTCGCCTGCACGACGCCCACCCCGGCGTACCGGTGCTGATGCTGACCGCGCGGACCAGCGAGGCCGACGTCGTCGTGGGGCTGGACGCCGGGGCCGACGACTACGTCACCAAGCCGTTCAGGCTGGCCGAGCTGCTGGCACGCCTGCGTGCCCTCATCCGTCGCGCGCAGGCGGGCGGCGGCGAGAACGAGCAGACGGTGCACGAGGCGCAGGACGTCAAGGTGGACCTGGCCGCCCGCCGGGCGTGGCGGGGCACCGAGGAGCTGGACCTGACGCCCAAGGAGTTCGACCTGCTGGCCATGCTGGTCCGCGAGGCCGGGACGGTCGTCACCCGCGAGGACATCATGCGTGAGGTGTGGGAGACGACCTGGTTCGGGTCGACCAAGACCGTGGACATGCACGTGTCGTGGCTGCGCCGCAAGCTCGGTGACGACGCCGGTGACCCGCGCTACCTCTCCACCGTCCGCGGGGTCGGCCTGCGCTTCGAGACGGGGGCCTGACCCCGTGCGGCGCCGTCTGCTGGTCGCGACCGTCGGCACGGTCGCCGTCGGGGTCATCCTGCTGGGGCTGCCGCTGGCCGTCGCGGTCCGGGGCGCCCTGACCAACCAGGCGCTGGACAGCCTGCAGCGCCAGGCCGAGCAGGTGCAGGTCCTGATCAACGAGGAGCCGATGTCCCCGGCCGGCATCTCCGAGCGGCTCACCCGGCTGTCCCGCGAGAGCGAGATCCGGTTCCAGCTGCTGGAGCAGCGCGGGCCCCTGGCCATCACCATCGACACGGGTGGCGAGCCGGCGGTGCCGGCGGGCCTGGACACCGACGTGGTGCGGGCGCGTGAGGGCGAGGTCGGACGGGCCCGCGGCGAGGGGGTCCTGGCGGTGTCGCTGCCGCTGCGGATCCAGGGCGTCACGCAGATCCTGCGGGCGTTGACCCCGGACGCGGAGCTGACCGACGAGCTGCGCGGTGCGTGGCTGTCGATCGCCGGTCTGGGCGTCACCGCCCTGGGCCTGGCAGGGCTCGTCGGGTTGCTGCTGGCACGCCGCCTGGCCCTGCCGCTGGAGGACCTGGCCCGGGCGGCGGCGCAGCTGGGGGAGGGGGACTTCACCGCCCGCGCCCCGCGCAGCGGCATACCCGAGTCCGACCAGGTGGCGACGGCGCTGGACATCACCGCCGACCGCCTGGGGACGATGGTCGAGCGCAGCCGCTCCTTCGGGGCCGACGCCAGCCACCAGCTGCGGACGCCGCTGACGGCCCTGCGGCTGGACCTCGAGGCGCTGGAGCTGTCCGGCGCCGACACCGCCCTGCTGGCCGCGGCCTTCACAGAGGCCGACCGGCTGGAGTCCACGATCGAGGAGCTGCTGACCCTCGCCGACATGCCGATGGGCGACGAGCACATCCAGCTGGGTGCCCTGGTCGAGGCACGGCTGGTGTCGTGGCGGGCCCTGGCGCAGGCGGAGGACCGCGAGGTCGTCGTGCAGACCGACCCGGTCCCGCTGGTCCGTGCCCGGGCAGCGGCGATCGGGCAGTGCCTGCAGGTGCTGCTCGACAACGCCCTGGAGCACGGCGCCGGCACCATCACGGTGCGCGTCTCCAGCATCCCGGCCGCCAACGCCGTCAACCGGGGCTGGGTGCGGCTGTGCGTCACCGACCAGGGGGAGGGCTTCGACGAGTCCTCCACCCCCGGGCGGGGCCTGCGGCTGGCGAAGTCCCTGATCCAGGCCGAGGGCGGGCGGATCGTCGTCGAGCGCGACGCCACCGTGTGCCTGATGCTGCCGACCGTCCCGACCGACCATGCCACCCTGGTGCCGCCCACGGGTACACCGGTGGCATGAGGCACCTTCCCCTCCCACGTGCCGCCGCGGCCCTCGTCGCGGCTGCGATGCTGCTGGGCGGCTGCCAGCTGGTGGACGACGAGGCGGTCCCGGTCGTCAGCGAGGGCGTCGAGGACGACGGTGGCGCGCCACCCGCCCTGGGCAGCCCGGACACCGACTGGCCGTCGACCCTCGGGGGCCTGCTGGCCTTCGCGGGGCCCGAGGCCCTCAGCTGGCAGGACGAACCGGTGCTGGCCGACCTGACCGTGTGGCTGGATGCCGACACCTCATGGGACCGCGTCCGGCTGACCTACGTGGCCGCCGACGCCGACCGCATGCTGACGTACCGGTCGCAGCCCGACCAGCTGCGCCTGGAGCGACCGCGGCTCGCGGGCCTGCAGCTGCCGGAGCTGCCTGCCGCCGCCGTCGAGGCGATCCCGCCCCTCCCCGACGACGTCCTGGAGCCTGCCGCGCTGGCGACCGCCTCGGCCCCCGCCCTGGCCGACTGCGGGTCGACCGACGAGCCGGTGCAGGCCGTGCTGTACGCCACTGGTGCCCCGGCGGCGTGGGACGGCACCTCGTGGACCCGCACCCCCTCGTGGCGGGCGACGGTCGTCACCGCGGCCACCGGTGTGGTCGTCGATCCACGGTCCGGGCAGGCGTTCGCGCCGCTGACGTGCGTCGAGCCGGTGCTGCTGACGACCGAGTAGGTGGCGCCCGCACAGCTGCCCGGGCCGCCCACGCACGACGACGCCCCGTGGCCGAGGGCCACGGGGCGTCGCTGCAGATCGTTGCTGCAGATGGTGACTAGTGCAGCTTCTTCCAGGCGTTGAGGTCGTCGATCAGACCTGCGCGCTTCTCCTCGTCCTGCACACCCTGCCCCTCGGCGGTGGCGTTGACCAGCACGCCGAGCTTGCCGGCGTGGGCGTTGGTGTGCATCGCCCAGGCGCCCTCGGCGGCGTCCTCCAGCGCGTAGGTCTTGGTCAGGATCGGGTGGATCATGCCCATGTCGACCAGGCGGTTGGCCTCCCACGCCTCCTTGTAGTTGGCGAAGTGGCTGGAGATGATCGACTTCAGGTTCATCCACAGGTAGCGGTTGTCGTACTCGTGCATGTAGCCGGAGGTCGACGCGCAGGTGATGATCTTGCCGCCCTTGCGGGTCACGAAGACGCTGGCACCGAAGGTCTGGCGACCGGGGTGCTCGAACACGATGTCGATGTCGCGGCCGCCGGTCAGCTCGCGGATCTTCTTGCCGAAGCGCTTCCACTCGTCGGGCTGCTGGGTGTCACCGTCCCAGAACCGGTAGCCCTCGGCCTTGCGGTCGATGACCGTGTCGATGCCCAGGTCGTTCAGCGCTGCGACCTTGTCCTGGCTGGACACGACGCAGACCGGGATGCCGCCGCCGTTGCGCACCAGCTGGGCCGCGAAACCGCCCAGGCCACCGGTGGCGCCCCAGATCAGCACCGTGTCGCCCTGCTTCATGCCGCCGGCGTTCTGGCTGACCAGCATCCGGTAGGAGGTTGCGAGGGTGAGGCCCAGGCAGGCGGCCTCCTCCCAGTTCAGGTGCGTCGGCATCGGCATCAGCTGGTTGGCCTTCACCATGCTGAGCTCGGCCATGCCGCCGAAGTTGGTCTCGAAGCCCCAGATGCGCTGGCGGTCGTCGATCATGGAGTCGTCGTGGCCGTCGGGTCCCTCCATGTCGACGTAGTTGCAGTGCACCGTGACGCGGTCGCCGGCCTTCCAGCGGGTGACGCCGGGGCCGACGCGGACGACCACGGCGGCGGCGTCCGACCCGACGATGTGGTACGGCAGGTCGTGGCGGGCGCCCAGATCGCCCTCGCGGCCGAACCGCTTCAGGAAGCCGAACGTGGACAGCGGCTCGAAGATCGAGGTCCACACCGTGTTGAAGTTCAGCGCCGACGCCATCGGGGCGATCAGCACCTCGTTCGGGCCCAGCGGGGGGATGTCGACCTCGTCGACGTGCAGGGACCGGCGGGGGTCCTTCTCGGAGGACTCCATCCCCTCGAACATGTCGATCTCATCGGCGCGGACGACCGCGGCGCGCATGGACGACGGCAGCTCGGCCGCCTCGATGTCGGCCGGTGTGGCGTCGGGCGACAGGGCGACTTCCAGCAGGGACTGCATCTCACTCGACATGTGGATCTACCTCCGGGGCTCAGCGGAACCGCAGGTTACTCACGAGTAGCCGGGGGTCACCAAATCGCGGCTGAGGTGGCAGTCAGGCGCCATGTCGGCGGGTGCCGCCGGGCGAACGGCGGACGGCCCCGGGGTGCCTGGTCCCGCATCCCCTTCCCCAGGAACACGGTGCCGGCCTCGCCCCGGGGCCGCCGCTCGACGGGGCAATGTAGAGGGGGCTCGCCCGGTCCGTCAACGAGGGTTGTCCACAGGGTCGTCCGCGCTGTCGGGCGAGATGCCGCTGACCTGCGGGTACGGGTTTCCCGGCCGCTGTGGACAACTGGCCGTATCTGGGGAAATTGCAGGACCGAACTCCCTCTGACCTGCATGTTCGTCCTGTGGACAAACTTTTTCGGCCTGTGGACAACCTGAAGTCCCGGGGGGTCCCGGGGTCAGGGTCACAGGTCGTCCAGACCGCCCAGGTCGTCGGGGATCTCGATGTCCGCCTCGGGCAGGTCGTCGGTGCCGACCTCCACGCCGGTGGTGGCCTCCTCGGCCGCCAGCCGCAGCAGCCAGCGGCTGGGGTCGCTGATCTCGGCGGGGGTCGGCAGGTGCGCGGCGTCACGCCAGACGACGTCCATCCCGTTGGGGCCGCGGGCGGTCAGCACCGCCTCGCAGAAGTCCCGGCCGGCACGCACGTCGGAGGGTCGCAGGTCCAGCCCGATCAGCTGGCTGAGGACGCGCTCGCCCTCGCCCCCCTCGCCACGACGGCGCATGGTGACCTCCTCGATGCGGGCCAGGGCGGTCAGCTTGCCGTCGGCGGCACGACGCACCATCACGTCGGCGTACCCGGCCACGAGCGACAC
>JBFKGB010000250.1:0-5700 GCA_041633535.1 Euzebya sp.
AGGCCCAGCGAGACCCAGGCCAGCAGCGCCGGCTCGTCGGCACGGTACGGCTGGCCGCCGGGAGTCGTGCCGACGACGCGGCGGTGGGCGCCCCTCGCCCGCAGCGACGCGGTGATCGCCTGCGACGTCGACCCGCAGTTGACGTCCTGCACGTAGGCGGCGGTGCGGTGCAGCCGGCCGAGCAGGTCCTCCTGGAACGAGCCGTGCTCGGCGACGCCGGCCATCGCCCGCGGGTGCAGCGTCTGGATCATCAGGGCGTTGATCCCGCTGACGATGACGCAGGGGTCGGCCAGCAGCGTCCACGTCGCCGAGCCCGGCCCGAACAGGCCGGGGTCGCCCGGGTCGACCGTGTGGTCCAGCGGCGTGCCGAACATGGACCGGATCGCCGCCTCGGTGGCGTCGCGCAGCAGCGGGATGCCGTCGGGGACGAGCAGGGCGGGCAGGGCACCCGGTCGTCGCAGGCGGGCGGAGCGGATCGGGGAGGCGCGCACCTGCACAGTCTGCCCACCTATGCTGCCGCGACCCCCCGACCTGAGGATCAGTCCATGGACACGCCCATGCCCCCACCACCCCCGCCCGCCGCAGCCGACCCGTCGCGGCAGCGGATCGAGACGGTGGCGGTGCTGCTGATCTCGCTCACGGCGGTCGTGACCGCGTGGACGACGTTCCAGAGCTCGAAGTGGAGCGGGGAGCAGACGTTGGCGCTGGCCGCTGCCAGCGCGACACGGCTGGAGGCCGAGTCGTTCTACGCCGACGCCCGTGAGAGCTTCATCGTGGACGTGCAGGTCTTCAACCAGTGGGTCGAGGCGGTCCTGACGGACGAGGAGCTGCTGGCCGACGCCCTGGAGGAACGGTTCCCACCCACGCTGGAGGAGGCCTTCGCCGAGTGGATCGTGCTGGACCTCGAGGACCCAGGGACCCCTGCGACCCCGTTCGACGACTACGACTACGCCGACGATGAGCGGGGCGAGGAGCTGGAGGGCGACGCGGAGGAGCTGACCGAGCAGGCCGCAGCGCACAACCAGACCAGCGACGACTACACGGCCATGACCATCATCTTCGCGATGGTCATCCTGTTCGCGGCGCTCAGCGACAAGGTCCACGGGCGGCGCAACCGCGTGGTCATGGTGACGCTGGCCACGGTCGGTCTGGTCGGCGGCGTGATCGTCATCGCGGGGCTGCCCATCACGGTGTGATCCTTGGGGGCACGGGCACGGCACAATCGGTGACGTGTCGCTCACCCTCCCCACCAGCCCCGCCCGTGCCGCCGTCGTGCTGACCTCGCTCGTGCTGGCCGCCGCAACCGTGTTCCTGCCGCAGCCGGCAGCAGCCGCCGGACCGGACTGGGTGCCTGCAGCGCAGGCGTCGATCCACCCAGGCGTCGAGACCATCACCAGCGGGGCGCAGTGCACCGCCAACTTCGTGTTCACCGACCCCGCCGGCGGGGTCTACATCGGCCAGTCCGCCCACTGCGCCGGGACCGGCAGCTCCAACGAGACCGACGGCTGCCTGGCCGGCTCGCTGCCGCTGGGGACGGCGGTGTCCGTCGACGGCGCGTCGCGCCCGGGGACGCTGGTGTACTCCAGCTGGCTGACGATGCAGGCGGTGGGTGAGACCGACCCCGACGCCTGCGCGTTCAACGACTTCGCCCTGGTCCTGCTGGACCGTGCCGACCATGCCCGCGTGAACCCCTCCCTCCCCTTCTACGGGGGGCCGCAGGGCATCGCGACGACGACGACCGCGGGGCAGACGGTCTACACGTTCGGCAACTCCTCGCTGCGCCCGGGCAACGGCAGCGCCAAGTCGGGGACGTCCAGCGGCACCGACGGCAACGGCTGGACCCACGACGTGCGGACGGTGTTGAACCCCGGCGTCCCGGGTGACTCGGGCAGTGGCTTCATCGACGACGCCGGCCGGGCCTTCGGCGCGCTCAGCACCCTGGAGGTCCTGCCGAGTCCTGGCAGCAACGGCGTCAGCGACCTGACGCTGATGCTGGCGTACCTGGCCGAGCACACCGACCTGGACGTCACGATGGCCGACGGGACCCTGCTGTTCGACCCGGCCGGGGCGACCGTCGACACCGCGACCGGCGCGCCCGTCGGCGGCGACGGGGCCCAGACCCAGCGGTTGACCGGACCGACCCGGATCGAGACGGCGGTGGCCACGTCGGTCGACGCCTTCACCGCGGGGTCGGCCGGTGCGGTCGTGCTGGGCCGGTCGGATGTCGCTGCCGACGCCCTGGCGGGCACACCGCTGGCCGCGGCGGTCGACGGCCCGCTGCTGCTGTCGACGTCGGAGTCGCTGCACCCGGCGACGGCCGCCGAGATCGACCGGGTCCTGCCGGCCGGCGGGACCGTGTACCTGCTGGGCGGCACCGCGGCGCTGTCGGCGCAGGTCGAGGCGGACCTGTCCGGCTACACCGTGCGCCGGCTCTCCGGTCCCTCGCGGATCGAGACGGCATTGGCCGTCGCCCGTGAGGTGACGTCCTCGCCCGCCGAGATCCTGCTGGCCGACGGGCAGACCTTCGCCGACGCGCTGGTGTCAGGGCCGGCCGCGGCGTCGGTCGGCGGGGTGGTCGTGCTGACCGATGGACCCCGGTCGCACCCGGCGGTGGACGCCTACCTGGCGGAGGAGCCCGCGGCGGACGTCGTGACGGTCGGCCAGGCGGCGACCAGCGCCTACCCGGGCCGGACCTCCTACGTCGGGTCGAGCGACCCGCAGACCTCGGTGCTGGTGGCGCAGGCCTACGCCGACGGCGCGACGGTGGTCGGGCTGGCCCGCGTCGACGTGTTCGCCGACGCCCTGTCAGGCGGGACCCACGTGGCGGGTCGCGGAGGCCCGCTGCTGCTGACCAGCAGGGACGCGCTCAGCGGGGTCGTCGAGACCCACCTGCGCGAGCGCGCCGCCACCATCGACACCGCAGTGCTGTACGGCGGCACCAGCGCCCTGTCGACCACGGTGGAGGAGCAGGCCCGGGCCGCGATCAGCTGAGGCGGTGGTACCGGGCCGGGGCAGACTGGCCGCATGGGCCAGCTCACCAGGATCACGGCGTTCAGCGACGACCCGGCCGGGGGCAACCCCGCCGGGGTCTGGGTCGGGGACTCCCGGCCGGAGCCCGACGAGATGCTGCGCATCGCCGCCGAGGTCGGGTACTCCGAGACGGCGTTCGTCAGCCCCTCCATCGGGCCGTGGCGGACCGTGCAGTACTTCAGCCCCCTCGCCGAGGTGCCGTTCTGCGGGCACGCCACGATCGGGCTGGTCCACGTGCTGGCCGCCGAGGAGGGGGAGGGGACCTACCTGCTGGAGACCCGCGCCGGCTCCGTCCCCGTCGAGGTCACCCGGGAGGACGGCCGGATGGTCGCCACCCTGACCTCCGTCGAGCCGTCCCACGTCGACGCCGATCCCACCCTGGTCGAGACCGTGCTGGCCCACCTGGGCTGGACGGCCGACGAGCTGGATCCCGCCTTCCCGCCGGCGGTCGCCTACGCCGGCGCCCACCACCTGGTCCTGGCTGCCGCGACCCGCGAGCGGCTGGCGGAGGTGTCCTACGACTTCGACGCCCTCCGCGACACCATGCGGGCGGCCGACCTGACCACGGTCGCGCTGGTCTGGCGCGAGTCCGATGCGGTGTGGCACGCCCGCAACCCGTTCCCGGTGGGCGGCGTGGTCGAGGACCCGGCCACCGGTGCGGCCGCGGCGGCGCTGGGCGGGCTGCTGCGCGACGGTGGGCACCTGGAAGCCCCGGCCGATCTTGTCGTCCGCCAGGGCGAGGACATGGGCCGCCCGTCGCTGCTGATGGTGCACGTCCCCGAGGAGGGCGGGATCAGGGTCGGCGGGACCGCCGTGCTGCTCCCCTGAGCCGGATCCACCATGGTGGATCCGGGACGTCAGTCCCGGACGGACAGGGCGCCGGTGATCTCGGCGGCGACCTCGTCGCCGTAGGCGCCGGCCAGCCGCAGGGCCAGGGCGTCGGCGGTGATCCGGTAGCCCTGCGGGCCGGAGGTCTCGAGCGCCATGGTCGCCACGGCACAGCCCAGCTGGGTCGAGCGCTCGAGGTCCAGCTCGGCGGTCAGGCCCGACAGGAAGCCCGAGCGGAACGCGTCGCCTGCGCCGGTCGGCTCCAGCGTGGCCTCGGGGTCCGGCTCGACCGCGGCGACGGTCAGGTCGGTGCCGCCGTCGTGCTCGACCGTCGCGCCCTTGGCCCCGTGCGTGGTCACCAGCACCTGGACCTTGCCGCGCAGCTCCTCGTCGGTCCACCCGGTCTTGGCGGTGATCAGGCCGCGCTCGTAGTCGTTGCAGACCAGGTAGCGGGCGCCCTCGATCAGGGGGCGGATCTCGGGCCCCTCCATCCGGGCCAGCTGCTGGCTGGGGTCGGCGAGGACGTCGATGCCCAGCTCGTGGGCCTGCGCGGTGTGGCGCAGCATCCCCTCGGGGCCGGCGGGTGAGACGACGACCAGGTCCACGGGGCCGGCGTCGGCCACGACAGCGGCCAGGTCGATCAGGTGGCTGTCGGCCATCGCGCCGGCGTAGAACGTGGCGATCTGGCTCTGCGCGGCGTCGGTGGTGCACAGGAACCGGGCGGTCGCCTTGTCCTCGCTGACGTAGACGCCGGCGCAGTCGACGTCGTGCTCCTCCAGCCACGGCTGGTAGCCGGCTGCGAAGTCCTCACCGACGGCACCGATCAGCAACGGCATGGCGCCCAGCTGGCCCATCCCGAAGGCGATGTTGGCTCCCACCCCTCCGCGGTGGTGGGTCAGGTCGTCGGCCAGGAAGCTCAGGCTCAGCCGCTCGATCTGGTCGACCAGGATCATGTCGGCGAACTTGCCGGGGAAGGTGAGGAGGAAGTCCTCGGCGATCGAGCCGCTGACGGCGATGCGCATGACAGATCCTTGCGGGGGAGGAGGGGGAGGGGCCGGACAAGGGTACGGGCTGGCGACGGCCACCCGCACCCGCCCACCGGCCGGGGTCGACCGCCGCGTTCCCGTTGCCGCGCGTCCCCGTTACGGCGCGTCCCCTTTACGGCGCGATCGGGGCCCAACTCGTCTGACGGCGATGAACGGCACGATCCTGACGGGGCTGCCCGGCGCGAGCACCGGCACGATCGGGGCCCCACTCGTCCCACGGCGACTTGGGCCCCGATCGCGTCGCAAAGGGCCGCCACCGGCAGGTGGACCTGCGGCCCGGCCATCGACGGGAGGGGCCGGTCAGCCGTCGGCGTCGTGGCGGGGACGTTCGCGGCGCGCCAGGCCGGTCAGCTGGCCGTCGGCCACCAGGGCCATCGGGTGCCGGGCGACCGCGCCGGCCGACTCCCGCGCCGCCCGGGGCCGCCGACCGCGGGTGGCCAGCAGGAACACGTTGCCGGGGTCACGCAGCCGGGCGACGCCACGCGAGCCGACCGCCGCCACGTCGGCGAAGGCGGTCGTCGCGGCCGCGGCCTGCACACCCAGCCCGGTCCACGGATGCTCGTCGATGATGTTGACGACGTAGACGCCCGTGGGTGTCAGCACCCGGGCGACCTCGGCCATGAACTCCACCGTCGTCATGTGGCGGGGGGTGTCCTGCCCGACGAAGGCGTCGCCGACGACCACGTCCGCCGAGCCGTCCGGCATGCGCGCCAGCAGCGCCCGGCCGTCGCCCTTGCGCACGACCATGCGGTCGTCGCGGCGCAGGCCCAGCTCGCGCTCGGCTATCCGGATGATG
>JBFKGB010000251.1:0-5666 GCA_041633535.1 Euzebya sp.
GCCGCTGCCCACCAGCGCGCCGACCACGTAGGTCAGGGCCGCCGCACCCCAGCCCAGCGCCAGCTGCCGCAGCCCGGTGCGTACGGCCGACCGCATCGTCAGCAGGCTGAGCGCAGCGCCCACGGCGTACAGCAGGGCCCCGGTCGCCACGAACGCGCTGACCACGGCGGTCGTGCCGTCGGCCACCAGGAACGGCAGGAGGGGCACGAACGCCCCGAAGCTGAACATGACGAACGAGGCGATCGCCGCACGCCAGGGATCGGCGTTCTCGTCGTCCTCGTCGACCCCGGCCTGCAGCACCTCGCGCTGGCTGGCGACCGAGACGTACTCGCCGACCGCCATCGACATCGCGCCGGCCACCAGGCCGGCGACACCCGCCGTCACCACGGTCGAGGGGAGGGCGCCGGCACCGAACACGCCGATGACGAGGGCCAGGTTGGACACGATCCCGTCGCTGATGCCGAACACGCCCGCCCGCAGCGTCCCCGCGACCTCGCTGCGCCACGAGGGGGCCAACGAGCGGACCATCTCGGTGTGGCCCCGCTCCTCCTCGACCATGCTGTCGGGCGCGTCAGGATCGTTGGTGTAGTCGAGGATCTCGCGACCCTCGTGACGCTCCAGCACCGGCATGGCCCCGACCAGTCCGAACCGCTGGGCCAACGACACCGCGATGCGCGACCCCACCCGCAGACGGACGGCCTGGGCCGGGCCGTCATGCCCCAGCTGGTCCAGGACACGCTCCCAGTGCTGGGCATGCCGCTCCTCGCCCTCGGCGAGGTCCAGCAGGGTGCGGCGCTCCGTCCCCTCGACGCTGTCGGCCAGCCGGCGGTACAGCAGGGCCGCCTCGCGCTCGTCGCTCACGTAGCCGCGGATCCGCTCAACATCGTCGTGGGGCATCTGCATGGTGTAGCAGCAGCTCGGCCCGTTTGCGGGGGGCGGCACCCGGAAAAGGGAGGAGCATGAGCACCATCGCAATCGCCGGAGGACACGGCACCGTCGCCCTGCACCTCACCCGCACGCTGACCGACCGCGGCCACACCGTCCGCAGCCTGGTCCGCGACCCCGACCACCAGCAGGACGTCGAGTCCGCCGGGGGTCAGATGCACATCGTGGACCTCGAGGAGACCTCGGTGGAGGACATCGCCCGGGTGCTCAAGGGCTGTGACGCCGTCGTGTTCGCCGCCGGGTCTGGACCCGGCAGCGGCGCCGAGCGCAAGCTGACCGTCGACCGGGACGGCGCCATCCGCATGAAGGACGCGGCGCTGCAGGCCGGGGTCGACCGCTACGTGATGGTCAGCTCGATGGGCACCGACGACCCGCCCGAGGGCGACGACGTCTTCGAGGTCTACCTGCGGGCCAAGGCGGCCGCGGACGAGGCCGTCATGGCCAGCGACCTGCAGTGGACCATCCTGCGTCCCGGCGGCCTGACCGACGACCCGGGGACGGGCACCGTCACGATCGACCGGCACGTCGACCGGGGCGAGGTGACCCGCGAGGACGTCGCGACGGTCCTCGCCGGACTGCTGGAGCGTCCCGGGACCGCCGGCAAGGTCCTCGAGCTGGTCGGCGGGGACACACCGGTCGACGCCGCCCTCGACGCCGTCGCCTGACCCCACCCGTGGAGGGCACACAGGTGACCGATGGCTACCATCTTCGCCCATGACCGAGCCACGACGTCTGCACATCATCGGTGGGGCCGAGGACAAGGAGGGCGAGCGGGCCATCCTGCGCGGCTTCGTCGACGACGCCGGCGGCCGTGACGCCAAGATCCTCGTGGTCCCCGTCGCCTCCTCCATCGAGGAGGAGGTCACCGAGATGTACGCCGCCATCTTCCACGACCTGGGGGTGGCACGGGTCCGGTCGGCCAGGCCGCACGACCGGCGTGAGGCCGACCTGGAGGAGATCGCCGACCTCGTCGGCATGGCCAGCGGCATCTTCATGACCGGCGGCAACCAGGCGAAGCTGACCACGATCATGGCGGGCACCCGCATGGCCGACGCCGTCAGGGACGCCTACGTCCGTGGGGTGCCCGTCGCCGGGACCTCCGCAGGTGCCAGCGCCATGGCCAGCCACATGATGAACATGGGGTCGGCGGGTGAGATGCCCCGGCAGCGTCTGGCCAACATGTCCGCAGGGCTCGGCCTGCTGCAGGACGTCGTCATCGACCAGCACTTCAGCGAGCGCAACCGGCTCGGGCGGCTGATGACGCTGGTCGCGCAGTCGCCCAGCCACCTGGGCATCGGCATCGACGAGGACACCGCCCTGGTGGTCACCGACGAGCGTCACGCACGGGTGCGCGGGTCCGGCCAGGTCATCATCGTCGACGGGCGCTACATCCGGACCAACGCCTTCGAGGCCGGCGGACACGACCCCCTGCTGATCTCGGGCGCCATCACCCACATCCTCCCCGAGGGTGCCGAGTTCGACCTGCAGGATCGTCACCTGCACCGCGAGGACGGCGAGCACCGGGCCATCGACGCCACCGAGTCCTACGCCGCGGCCGTGCTTGCCGCCGAGACGATCCGACGGGCCGACACCGACTCCGTCGACGACCGTCTGCTGACCAGACGCGAGCGGAAGCGCGCGCGCCTGTCCTGACGGTCCCTGAGCCGCCCAGGGGGCAGACCCCCGGGTTCAGCGGACCGGTGGACGTGAGGCGGCCGACAGGACCCGCAGCACTGTCCGACAGACCGTGGCACGTCGGGGTCGACCTGGCCGACACTCCGGCGACCGTCGACGCCAGGCACCCTGTGGCTGGCATGCTCCGGGTCGTGAACCCCGCGGCCCCTCGCGGCGGGTCCCACCCCCTCCTCACCAGGAGCAGACAATGGCGGAACGTCCTTCCCTGCGCGCAGAGGTCACGATCCTCGAGCAGCGTGTGTACCGAGGCCCCAACTTCTGGGCCTACGACCCCTGCGTGCGCATGCTCGTGGACCTGGGCAGCGCAGAGGAGTGGCCGACCGACGAGATCCCCGGGTTCACCGACCGGCTCTTCGACATGCTCCCGGGCCTGAGCGACCACACCTGCTCCTCCGGCGAGGAGGGCGGGTTCCGTGAGCGTGTGGAGCGCGGCACCTGGCTGGGCCACGTCGCCGAGCACATCGCCCTGCAGCTGCAGGTCCGCTGCGGCCACGACGTGTCACGCGGCAAGACGCGGGGCACCGACGAGCCCGGGCAGTACAACGTCATCTACGCCTACTACGACGAGACCATCGGGCGTGCGGCGGGCACCCTGGCCATCGAGCTGGTCAACCACCTGATCGAGCCCGACCCCGAGCTGGACGTCGAGGACGAGATCCGCCGGCTGATCAAGCTCAGCCAGAAGGCCGCCTACGGACCCTCGACCCAGGCGATCCTCGACGAGGCGTCGCTGCGTGACATCCCGTGGATGCGGCTGGACGACTACTCCCTGGTGCAGCTGGGACAGGGCGTCCACGCCAAGCGGATCCGCGCCACGATGACCTCCAACACCTCTGCGCTGGCCGTCGACATCGCCAGCGACAAGGAGACGACCACCAAGCTGCTGGACGCCGTCGGCATCCCCACGCCCCGGGGCGAGGCCTACCGGCGGGTCCGTCAGGCCCTGCGCTACGCCGACCACCTGGGGTGGCCGGTCGTCGTCAAGCCGCTGGACGGCAACCACGGACGTGGCGTGCACACCGACCTGAAGGACGAGGCGGCGTTCGAGGCGGCGTTCGCCGACGCCCAGGAGCAGTCCAAGAACGACTGGGTCGTGGTCGAGAAGCACATCGTCGGCCGCGACTACCGCTTCCTGATCGTGGACGGCACGATGGTCGCCTGCGCCGAGCGCGTCCCCGCCCACGTCATCGGCGACGGCACGTCCACGGTCGAGCAGCTGGTCGAGAAGGTCAACGCCGACGAGCGTCGCGGGTTCGGTCACGAGAAGGTCCTGACCCGGATCGTCATCGACCGTCGCGCCACCGAGCTGCTGGCCGAGGCCGGGCACGACCTCGACTCCGTCCCCGCCGACGGCGAGTTCGTCAGGCTCGCCCTGACGGGCAACATGTCGACAGGCGGGACCTCGATCGACCGGACCGCCGAGGTCCACCCCGACAACGTCGAGATCGCGGAGCAGGCCGCCATGGTCGTCGGGCTCGACATCGCGGGCATCGACTTCATCGCCCCCGACATCACCCAGCCCGTGCGCGAGGACGGGGGCGCGATCTGCGAGGTCAACGCCGCGCCCGGCTTCCGCATGCACACCCACCCGACGGAGGGGGAGGGGCAGTTCGTGGCCCGCCCGGTCCTGGACATGCTGTTCCCGGCAGGCGCCAAGAGCCGGATCCCCATCACCGCGGTCACCGGCACCAACGGCAAGACGACGACCGCCCGGATGCTGTCCCACATCCTGAAGGGGGTCGGGGTCACCGTCGGCATGACCTCCACGAACGGCATCGTCATCGACGAGCGCCTGGTGATGAAGGCGGACGCCAGCGGTCCGCGGTCGGCCCGGATGGTGCTGCAGAACCCGGCTGTGGAGCACGCGGTGCTCGAGATCGCCCGGGGTGGTCTGCTGCGCGAGGGGCTGGCCTACGAGCGCAACGACGTGGCGATCGTGACCAACGTCGCCAGCGACCACCTGGGCCGCAACGGCATCGACACGCTGGAGGACCTGGCCTACCTGAAGCAGATCATCGTCGAGGCGGTCCCGCGTGACGGCTTCGCGGTCCTGAACGCCGACGACCCGCTGGTCGTGGAGATGGCCAGGGTCTGCGACGGCGACGTCGTGTTCTTCTCCCTCGACCCCGACAACGAGCACGGGCTGCGGCACGTCCGCCGCGGTGGCCGCTTCCTGACCGTCGAGCAGCGCGAGCTCGGCGAGATGATCGTCTACCGCCGTGCCCGGCAGACCCTCGACCTGGTCTACACCCACCTGCTGCCCTCGACGTTCGAGGGGCGGGCCCGCATGAACGTGCTGAACGCCATGGCCGCCGCGGGCGCCGCGCTGGTGCACGACGTCCACCTGCACCACATCCGTCAGGGGCTGCGGTCCTTCAACACCTCCTACGCCTTCGCACCCGGCCGCCTGAACGTCGTCGAGGTCGGTGGGTTCCAGGCGATCGTCGACTACTGCCACAACGCCCACGGCATGCGCATGCTCGGCGACTTCGTCGAGCGCACCGGCGACGAGGCACCGGAGTCCGAGCGCGGGGAACGGGTCTGCGTCGCCGCGGTCCCCGGCGACCGTCGTGACGAGGACATGGTCGAGTTCGGCCAGACCGCGGCCCGCTACTTCGACCGCATCATCGTCCGCGAGGACGACAACAGGCGGGGACGCGATCGTGGTGAGGTCGCCGCCCTGATCGAGACGGGCATCCGTGCGGCGATGGACGACGGCGCACGGTGCCGCACCGTCGAGACCGAGCTGGGCGAGCTCGCATCGACCCGCCACGCGCTGTCCACCGCCCGTCGCCACGACATCGTGGTGTTCTGCTCCGACGACGTCGACGCGGTGTGGCAGGAGGTCCAGCGGTTCCGGGCCGCCACCCTCGACGGTCACGCCGAGCCCTCCACGCTCGCGGACTGAGCGGTGGCACGCGCCGAGTCGCTGATCGAGCTGCGGGTCCTCGACGGCCCCAACCGGCACCTGCCGGGCCCCGCCGTCCAGCTGCGCCTGGACGTCCGCACGCTGCTGCGCGCCGCCC
>JBFKGB010000252.1:0-5602 GCA_041633535.1 Euzebya sp.
CCGGTCTCGGCCTCGACGGCAGCGCCGTCAAGGATGACGTGCTGGTCGTCGCCGGCTTCGGTTACGCCGTGCTGGCTCTCGCCGGCTGAGCAGACACGGTCGCGGTGTCGCTCAGGCCCGTTCGGCCCTGGCCTCGTCGCGCAGCACCCGACGCAGGATCTTGCCCGACGCCGACTTCGGGATCTCATCCATCACGGTGATGCGCTGCAGCTGCTTGTAGGTCGCGACCTCGCCGGCGACGAAGGCCTTGATGTCCTCCTCGGTGGCGTCCGAGCCCGCCTTCATGACGACGTAGCCGACCGGGATCTCGCCGGCCTCGTCGTCGGGCAGCCCGATCACGGCCGCGTCGGCGACCTGCGGGTGGGTCAGCAGCAGGGCCTCGAGCTCGGCCGGCGGCACCTGGAAGCCCTTGTACTTGATGAGCTCCTTCAGCCGGTCGACGATGTAGACGTGCCCGTCGGCGTCGATCCGGGCGATGTCGCCGGTGTGCAGCCAGCCGTCCTCGTCGATGGTCGAGGACGTCGCCGCCTCGTTGTTCAGGTAGCCCTTCATGACCTGGGGGCCACGGATCCACAGCTCGCCGTCGCCGTCGACGCCCTGGGACTCGCCCGACACGGGGTCGACGATCATGCACTCGGTGTTGGGGGCGGTGACGCCCACGGAGCCCGGCTTGAACCCGCCCGGCGTCGTCAGGTGGCTGACCGGGGACAGCTCGGTCATGCCGTAGCCCTGCACGACCTCACAGCCCAGCCGTGCGCCGGCCTCCGAGGCCAGCTCGGCCGACAGCGGGGCGGCGCCCGAGAAGATCTGGTTCAGCGAGGACAGGTCGTAGCCGTCCACGATCGGGTGCTTGGCCAGCGCCACCACGATGGGGGGCGCGACGAACGCGCGGGTGCAGGCGTGCTCGGCGTTCAGCTCGAGGAACTGCACCAGGTCGAAGCGCGGCATCGTCAGGATCGTCGCGCCTGCGTACAGCCCCGAGTTCATCAGGACCTGCATGCCGTAGATGTGGAAGAACGGCAGGACGGCGATGAAGGTCTCGTCCTCGCCCAGCTCGGCCGCCGAGACCGTCTGCAGGATGTTGGCCACCAGGTTGCGGTGGGTCAGCATCACGCCCTTGGACAGCCCGGTGGTCCCGGAGGAGTAGGGCAGCACGACGACGTCGTCCAGGTCCACCTCCACCTGCTGGGCCAGCGGCTCCCCGAACAGCTCGGTGAAGTCGCGGGCGCCCTCGGCACCGCCGATCACGTAGATGTCCTGCACCGACGTGCCCGCCGCGGCCTCGCGGGCCGTCTCCAGGAACATCTCGATCGTGACCATCGCGGTGGCGCCGGCGTCCACCAGCTGGTGATGGACCTCCTTGGCGGTGTAGGTCGGGTTGATCGTGGTGACGGCCCCGCCGGCCATGGCGACACCGTGGAAGACCACGGCGTACTCGGGGATGTTGGGGGCCATGAGCGCGAGGACCTGCCCGCGCTGCCAGCCCTGGGCGACCAGACCGCCGGCCAGCGAGGCGATGCCCCCGGCGAGCTGTCCGTAGGTCAGCGTCCGCCCCGTCGGGCCGTCGACCAGCGCCGGCTTGTCCGCCAGCTCGGCAGCACGTCGCAGCACGACCTGGGTGAGGGGCAGCTCGGGGATGTCGACTGCGGGCAGCGGGCTCTGGTGGATCGTCTGGCTCATCGTGTGGCTCCGGAGGGTCGGACGGACGGATGTGCGCAGCCTCGCACGAACAGGGGGCCGCGCGAAGCCGGCTGCCGCTGCACGGTCACGTGCGTCACTCTCCGCAGCCGCCGCCGGAGGACACGGACTGCACGACCCCGCTGTCCTCGGTCGTGCTGAGCTCGCCGAACAGGTCGCCCAGGTTGTCCTCGATCAGGAAGGACGCCCCGAGGGGGGCCTCGTCCTGGATGCGCAGCGAGCCCGCCGGGATGGCCTCGCGCAGGTCCAGCACCCGGGTCAGCCCAACGTCGATCGGGACCAGGGTGGTGTCGCCGACGAAGCTCTGCGCCGAGACCGTGGGGCCGGTGGTCTGCCACGCCGCGAAGTGCGGGGCACCGGTGGCGTGGCGGCTGTCGTCCAGGATCGTGATCGTCATCTCGGCCCACGTCACGAAGCGGTACTGCTCGCCCGGGCAGCCCGAGCCGTCGCCGGTGGCGATGTAGCCCGTGTCGTCGGCGGGGTCGCCCAGCGCGGCGGTGAACGCCGCCACGGTGTCGTCGGCGTCCTCGCCGAACGTGACGACCGCACCCTGCACCTCAGCCCCGCTGCCGTCCAGGACCACTGCACCGGCGGCGCGCTCCTCGCCCTCCTCCAGGGCGTCCAGGGCGTCGGCGTAGCCCGTGGGCTCCTCCTCGACCGGGTCGGTCTCGCCGAACAGCGTCTCCAGGATGCTGCAGTACTCCTCCTGCCCCTCGGTGCACAGGCCGATGATCACGTCGAGGTCGTCGTCGGACAGCGTGGCCGCAGCCGCCTCGCACTGCGCCGCGTCACCGTCTGCGCAGCTCTCCAGGGTCGCCAGCAGCGAGGCGTCCAGCCCGCCGACGTCGACCGTCTCGGTCGCCACGACCTCGGGCGTGGCCGACACCTCGGGTGCCTCGACGACCGGGTCGTCGCCGGCGCATGCGGTCAGGACCAGCAGGAGGGCGACGAGCAGGGCGGTTCTGGACACAGGGCAGCTCCGATCAGGGGTACCGACCGACCCCCGGCCGATCGGCGGCGATCATGGCACACGGCTGCGACACCCGGTGACAGGTGTCGGCCGTCCGGTCCGCATGCGCGGTCCCGGGAGTGGCGGAGGCGGACGGGAATCGAACCCGCCAGGACGACCGTGTCGCCCTCGTCGGTGTTGAAGACCGCGGGGCCCACCAGGAACCCAGACGCCTCCTCGTCACCGCCCACAGCCTACGGGGCGGGCGGCTGGCGCGGGCCATCTACTCTGGAGGCGATGCCTGAGTCACTGATCCACTGGTCCGCCGAGGTGCCCGCGCTGCGCCGTCCCGTGATGATCGTCTCGATGGACGGCTTCATCGACGCCGGCGACGCGGGATCCAGCGCCGCGATGTTCCTGCGCCACCGCTGGGCCGCCGAGCCGGTGGCGACGTTCGACCGCGACACGTTCCTGGACTACCGGGCGCGCCGGCCCACGACCATCATCGACAACGGCGTGCTGCGGCGGGTGCAGTTCGACGAGCTGCAGGTCCTGGTCGCGAAGGTGCCGGACGGCCAGCACGACGCCGTGTTCCTGCTGGGCCCCGAGCCCGACATGCGGTGGGAGGCGTTCTGTCAGGCCGTCGTGCGCCTGTGCCGCGACCTGGGGGTCGAGACCGTGATCGGCCTGGGGGCCTACCCGGCGGCGGCGCCCCACACCCGGCCGATCCACATCGTCAGCGCCGGCAACATCGCGGCGGGCGACATCGTCCCGGGCACGACGAAGGTGCCGGGCTACACCGGCCCGGTCGGTGCCCAGGTCATGCTCGAGCACCGCCTGGGCGAGGCGGGCATCCCCGCCGTCGGCCTGTGGGCCGAGGTGCCGCACTACATCTCCGGCAACGGCCACCCCGCCTCGGCCCTGGCCCTGGTGGACGCGATGGCCACGACCCTGGGCGTGACGCTGGACACCGAGGAGCTCGAGCTGGCCGCGGTCGCCCACACCACCCAGGTGGACGAGGCCGTCGCCGACCACCCCGACGCCATGGAGATGGTCCAGCGCCTTGAGGCGCACATGGACGCCGGCGGCGCGGCCCAGCAGGTCCCCTCCGGCGACGACCTGGCCGCCGAGATCGAACGGTTCCTGCACGACCGCAACGAGTGAGCCCGGGGGGGTCGGCGTCCGGCCCCGCACCCGTGGGGGGGGAGGGGGGATCAGCCGCCGCTGATCCGCTGGACCCCCACGTTGAACAGGCGGACCTTGGACTGTGCGACCAGCCGGCCCTCGTCGTCGGCGATGTCGACCTGCCACAGCTGCACGGACCGGCCGACGTGGACCGGGGTGGCCGTGGCCGTCAGCGTGCCCTCGCGCGTCGCCCGCAGGAAGTCGGTGTGGTTGGACTGCCCGACGGCGCCGCCCCCCTCCTCACCCTGCGCCACCGCCGCGCCGATGCTGGCGGCCGTCTCGGCCATCGAGCAGTACAGCCCGCCGTGCACGATCCCGTAGGGCTGGTGGTGGCGCTCGTCGATGGTGAGGGTGGCCACGACCTTGTCGGGCCCGACCTCGACCAGGGACAGGCCGAGCATGTCGTCGTAGGGGGCGCGGGGCACCTGCGCGATCTCATCGGGGGTGAGGGTCATGGGGCGGCAGGCTAGCCCCGTGCCCCGGTTGCCGTCCTGACTACGCTGGCGTCATGAGCACCTTGGTACGTGACGTGACGCAGGCCGACTTCGCCGACGTGGTGGTCGAGGGGTCAAGGACCCGCCCCGTCGTCGTGGACTTCTGGGCCGCGTGGTGCGGCCCGTGCACCCAGCTGTCGCCGGCGCTGGAGCAGGCGGCACTGAACTTCCAGGGCGAGGTCGACGTCGTCAAGGTCGACGTCGACGCCAACCCGGGGCTGGCCCAGCAGTTCGGGGTCCAGGGCATCCCCGCGGTCAAGGCCTTCGTCGACGGCCAGATGGTCAGCGAGTTCACCGGCCTGCAGCCGCAGGCCGCCATCGACCAGTTCTTCGCCGCCCTCGCGCCCTCCGATGCCGACCGGCTGGTCGCCCAGGCGATGGGCTCGCCCGCCGCGCAGGCCGAGGGGCTGTACACCCGCGCGATCGAGGCCGAGGTCGACCACCCGGGGGCCGCGCTGGGCCTGGCACGCATCATGGCCGACGACGGCCGGACCGACGAGGCCCGCGAGGTCCTGGCCCGCGCACGTCCCACCGCCGAGGTGCAGCAGATGACCGCGCAGCTGTCCCTGGGCGACGACGCCGGGGACGTCGAGGCGCTGCAGGCGCAGGTCGACGGTGGGGACGACGAGGCCCGCGTGGCCCTGGGCCGGGCGCTGGCGGCCGCCGGCCGTCACGAGGAGGCCATCGAGGTCCTGCTGGCCGGCGTGCGGGTCCTCGACACCCGTGACGCCGCCCGCGAGGCGCTGCTGGAGGTCTTCACCGTCCTGGGCAACGACGACCCGCGGGTGCGCGCGGCCCGTCCGAAGCTGGCCTCCGCGCTGTTCTAGGCACGGATGGCTAGGCTCGGCGACATGGCTGAACACGTGGAGGTCGTCGAGGACGACGAGCCGGAGACGTCGCAGGACGAGCCCGAGGTGGAGGACACCGAGGAGCCCGAGCCGATGATCGCCGAGCCCGGCAAGCTCATGCGCATCGCGGTCATGCTGCGCGAGGTGCAGGAGGAGGCGCGGCGCGCGGACGCCGACGACGCCGGCCGGCTGCGGCTGCGGAAGGTGCACGAGCGCGCACTCGGCGAGCTGTGCGAGATCCTGTCGACCGACCTGCAGGACGAGCTGTCACAGTTCGCCTTCGACTTCGACACCGACACGCCGTCGCAGAGCGAGATCATGATCGCCCAGGCGCAGCTGATCGGCTGGCTGGAGGGGCTCTTCCAGGGCATCCAGGCCGCGGTGTTCAACCAGCAGCACGCCGCCCAGAAGCAGCTCGAGGCCATGCG
>JBFKGB010000253.1:0-5596 GCA_041633535.1 Euzebya sp.
ACAGGCCTGATCACGATCCACCATGGTGGGTCGTGATCACTCGTCGTCATCGGTCGGACGGATCGTCCCGGTCGGACGGGTCGTCCCGGTCGGACGGTGCAGGCTCTGCGACCGTGCCCGCACCCCGTCCTAGACTCCGGGCGCGATGCGACGTCTTCCCCCACTCCTGCTCCTGCTCCTCCTCCTGATGCTGGTGCCCACCGCGGCCC
The DNA here is from genome assembly GCA_041633535.1 of Euzebya sp. Lineage (GTDB taxonomy): Bacteria > Actinomycetota > Nitriliruptoria > Euzebyales > Euzebyaceae > Euzebya. Next base: position 210 of record JBFKGB010000253.1, read on the forward strand.
ATGCGGCCGACGTGACGGTCACCGACGACGCCGTCGACCCCGACCCGGTCGTCGTGCCGGTGGGCGAGAGCGTCGTCATGACCAACGCGGGCGCGGACGACGTCCGGCTGATCGACGACGACGGCCGCTGGGACTCAGGCGTCCTGGCCCCGGGTGAGTCCTTCCGGATCACCTTCGACCTGCCGGGCACCGTCACCTTCACCGCCGAGGACGACTCGTTGACCGGCTCGATCGAGATCACCGAGTCGGAGACCGATGCCGCCGAGGCCGCTGGGGACGAGGCCGCCGAGGACGGGACTGCCGAGGCCACCGACGGCGAGCCCGCCGCCGAGGAGCTGGCCGACACCGGCGCGCCGACGGACCTGCTGGCGCTGGCCGCGGCCACCGCGCTGGGCATGGGCGCCGTCGTGCTGCGCCGCACCGCCAAGGCCTAGGCCACCCCTCGACCTGACCGGCGGCGCGACGCGCCGTAGTCTGCGCCCCATGTCACACGACGCCCCCTCCGCCGACGGCCAGCCGGTCGTGTCCGAGATCTTCGACGCCGACGCCTGGACGACGGTCCCCGGCTTCGACTTCACCGACATCACCTACCACCGCGCCAACGACGCGGGGGTCGTGCGGATCGCCTTCGACCGGCCCGAGATCCGCAACGCCTTCCGTCCCCACACGGTCGATGAGCTGTACACCGCGCTGGACCACGCCCGCCGCAGCAGCGACGTGGGCTGCGTCCTCCTCACCGGCAACGGTCCGTCGCCCCGCGACGGGGGCTGGGCCTTCTGCTCGGGAGGGGACCAGCGGATCCGCGGCAAGGACGGCTACCGCTACGCCGAGGGCGAGACGGCCGACAGCATCGACCCGGCCCGGTCGGGGCGTCTGCACATCCTTGAGGTCCAGCGCCTGATCCGGACCATGCCGAAGGTCGTCATCTGCGTCGTCCCCGGCTGGGCCGCGGGTGGGGGGCACTCCCTGCACGTCGTCTGTGACCTGACCCTCGCCAGCCGCGAGCACGCACGGTTCAAGCAGACCGACGCCGACGTGGCCAGCTTCGACGGCGGCTTCGGCTCGGCCTACCTGGCCCGCCAGGTCGGCCAGAAGTTCGCCCGCGAGATCTTCTTCCTGGGCGAGGCCTACTCGGCCGAGGAGATGTTCGCGATGGGTGCGGTCAACCGGGTGGTGGACCACGCCGACCTGGAGGCCACGGCCCTGCAGTGGGGGCGCACGATCTGCGGCAAGTCCCCGACGGCACAGCGCATGCTGAAGTTCGCCTTCAACCTGGTCGACGACGGCCTGGTGGGCCAGCAGGTCTTCGCCGGCGAGGCGACCCGCCTGGCCTACGCCACCGACGAGGCGCAGGAGGGGCGGGACTCCTTCCTGCAGAAGCGCGACCCCGACTGGTCGCCCTACCCCTACCACTACTGATGTCGCCGCTGCGCGCCACCAGTGACGCGATCGGGGCCGAACTCGTCCCTGGACGAGGAACCCGCAGATCGCGCCGGAAGTGGCGCGGCGCCCAGGCCGGCCGCGCTGCCCGGGCTGACGGCGCCACCAGTGGCACGATCGGGGCCGAACTCGCCCCTGGGCGAACAACCCGCAGATCGTGCCGGAAGTCGCGCGGCGCCCAGGCCGCCAAGACCGCCGCCGCGGTGCTGACGGCACTGCTGCTGTCGGGCTGCACGACCGACCCCGACAGCCTGCTGCTGCTGCCCGTCGACGGCGGGGACCTGCCGGCCGTCGACACGGCGGCCGTGGCCCAGACCCTGGGGGACCTGGCACGGTCCCTGCCCGACGTCCGCTCGGCCACCGTCCTCGAGACGGCGCCGGGGGAGGGGGTCCAGGCGTGCCGCGACGACGTCGCCGAGGGGTGGGTCGAGGACCCCGTCGACGCACCCGTCGTGGCGCTGCCCGGCCTGGGCTACACCGTGGTGCGCTCCGCGCCGACGGCCGTGCCCGACGTCACCCTCACCATGGTCTGTGACCTGGACGCCGACGGGAACCTGGTGGTCGCCGACGTCCTGACCGCGACAGGGACGACGCAGTCCGTCGGCAACGACTACGCCGTCCGCGCCGGCAGCCTGCTGGGCCGGGTCGACGTGGGGATCCCCGACCAGGCGGTCGTCGCGGTCCAGGCCTTCGAGGACTGGTCGCTGCTGATGCCGCTGGACCCCGACATGGCGGTCCTGCGCCTGCACGCCCTGGAGGGTGGCTCGAACGAGACCGGCTACGACGTCGGCACGATCCACTTCCTGGACGCCGACGGCACCGACGTGACCGCCGCATCCGTCCCGATCCCCGACGTCGTGCACGGTGTCCCGCGCAACCGTGGGTCGTCGGTGAACCCGCGGGACTAGCGGCTCAGGTGACGCCGGCGACTGACATGAAGTGGGTCAGCAGGCGGTGGGTCAGGCCCCAGATCATGTGGTCCTGCACCGTGATCGAGGGGAAGGGCACGACCCCGCGGTAGCGGTACCAGCCGGCGTTGGCGGGGTCGGCCAGCGCGGCCACGGGCAGCCACATGGCCGCGGCGACCTCACTCGGCTCGGGAACCGGCTCGGGCCGTCCGGGCACCACGAACACGGCGGTGGCCACCGGGTTGCCCAGCGGGCGCCCCTCAAGGTCGTCCAGGCGGCCGGTCGGGTCGCCGACGCGGACACGGGTCTCCTCCCACGTCTCGCGCGCTGCCGTGTGGACGACGTCGACGTCGCCCGGGTCCCGCTTGCCGCCCGGCAGGGCCATGTCACCGGACCAGCGGTCACCCTCGCGGGTCACCCGTCTGATCATCAGCACCGCCGGCCCCTCGTCGGTGTCGGTCAGCACCAGCGCGGTCGCGGCCCAGTGGATGCCGCGGACCCGGGGACGGTAGGTGGCGATCCGCGCCGACAGGGTCGCGGCGTCGGGGACCGCGGGGGTCACAGCCCGGCCTCCCCACCCAGCCTGCGTGCCAGCAGCGCCGCCCCGACCAGCTGGGTGCCGGCGGCGGTCGCAAGGTCGCGGCCCACGACCTCCGAGACCCGGCGCAGCCGGTAGTCCAGCGTGTTGGGGTGGATCGACAGGTGCGCAGCGGTCTCGCGGCGGTCGAAGTCGTGGTCGAACCAGGCCTCGACGGTGGCCATCAGGTCCTCCCGCTCCTCCAACGGGTCAAGGATCGCCGCCAGCCGTCCCGCGGCGACGGGGTCGGCGCTGAGCGTCCGCTCAAGCAGCACGTCCTCGACCGTCCACACGCCGGCGGGCCGTCGCAGCACCGCGGTCAGCCGCCGCACGTCGCGGACCTGCCGCCACGCCGTCGGCAGCGCGGGAGGGCCGACCTCCTCGCTGATGCTCAGCCACACCTCACCCCCCACGGCCTCGGTCAGGGCCGCGTGCGCAGCCGCCGGGTCGGCCAGGTGCAGCACCGCCGCCCCACCGTTGGCGTCCAGCAACGTCAGCACCGGTCCGCCGGTCAGGGCCTCCAGCGCCGAGACGACGCGCCGGACCTTGCGACGGCCTGCGACGGTCGAGGACACCCCGGGGTCGACCTCGTCGGCCGTGGCGGCGAACCGCAGCGCGACGGCCCGGTAGGTGGGGGAGGGGGTGATGCCCGCCCGGTCCGCCAGGGCCGCCGGGGCGTTTCCGGACGTCAGCAGCGCCTCGGTCAGCTCGCGCCGGGCGTCGCGCTCCTGGCTGACCAGGGCCTCCTGCTCCTCGGTGTAGGCGTTGCTGACGACGGCGGTGACCTCGCGCAGGTAGGTCAGGATCACCGCGGCGTGGTGCAGCAGCTCGGACTGCTCATCCGTCCGCGCCTCGCGCACCAGCGCGTCCCAGCCGATCGTCGCCCCCGTCATGTAGGCCGTCAGGACCTGGTCAAGGGGCACCCGCTCCTCGGCGCGACGTGCCGCGCTGGCGCGGGGCTCGGCCAGCTCCTGACGGTCAGGGCCCCGCCCCTGCCGCAGGCAGCGCATCAGCAGCCGCAGGTTGGCGACGCAGATGGCGCGGATCTCGCCGTCCAGCTGCTCGCGGGGCAGGGTCCGGTAGGCCGGGACGGCCGCGACGAACGCCGACACCATCCGGCCGGCGAGCTCGTCCACGACCAGCTCGACACGATCGGGGAGGGAGGGGTTGTCGCTCATGTCGTGGTCGGCACCGTAGCCGGTCAGCCCCGCGCCGTGCGCGTCCGGGTCGTTCAGCAGCCGCAGACCTCACCGATCTGCCGGCGGACCTCGGTGTGGGCGGGGCTGCCGATCACGCCCGGGTCACCAGGCGGGACGGCCGCGGCGTCCAGCACGCCCAGGTTGGCCTTGGTCCGCAGGATCCGGGCGACGGCGGTGTCCAGCTGCTGGGGGCTGATGCGACCGTCCAGCACGGCGTCGCGGACCGCGGTCCACGCCTGCGGCAGGTCCACCGGCATCAGCACCATGTCGATCCCGGCCCCGATCGCGCCGACGGCCAGGGTCCCGCTGTCACCCAGGTCGGCCAGCGCACCCATGTTCATCGCGTCGGTGACCACCAGCCCGTCATAGCCCAGACCCCCCTGGGCGGGCGGGGCGCGCAGCAGGTCCATGATCGGGGCCGACAGGGTCGCCGGCAGCCCTGAGGGGTCGATGGCGGGGACCGCCAGGTGGCCGACCATGACGCTGACCAGACCAAGGCCGGTCGCGGCGGCGAACGGCGGCAGGTCCACGGCGTCAAGCGTCGCCCGGTCGTGGTCGATCGTCGGCAGCGAGCTGTGGCTGTCGATGTCGGTGTCACCGTGGCCCGGGAAGTGCTTCAGGGTCGGCAGCGCCCCACCGGCCGCCAGCCCCCGGGCGGCGGCCGTCACGAACGGCGTGACGGCGTCGGCGGTGACCCCGAACGCCCGGTCGCCGATCACCGGGTTGGCCGGGTTCACGTTGACGTCGGCGACCGGGGCGTAGACCCAGTTGACGCCGACCGAGCGGGCCTCGGTGGCGGTGACCCGGCCGGCGGCCTCGGCCAGGTCGGTGCGGCCGCTGTCGCCGAACGCCCGTGCGGCGGGGAACACCGTGACCGGCTCGCGCAGGCGGACCACGCGGCCGCCCTCCTGGTCGGTGCCGATCAGCAGCCCGATGCCGGTGTCGGCGGCGGCCGCCTGCTGCAGCCCGGCGGACAGGGCAGCCGTCCGGGTCAGGTCGTCGACGTTGGAGGTGCCCGCTCCCTGGTCGTGGTCGAAGTAGGCGACGCCGCCCAGGTGGTAGGTCGACACGACCTCGGCCGGGGTGGCGACGCCGTACAGCGTCGTGTTGGCGGTGGCCGCGGCGGGGCTGACCTGGGTGGCGTCGTCACCGATGACGGCGACGGTGAACAGCTGGCCGACCTTCTGCTCCAGCGTCAGGGCCCCCAGGATCTGGGGGATCCCGGCCGTCAGGTCCAGCGGGCCCGCCTGGGCGGTCGCGGCC
>JBFKGB010000254.1:0-5594 GCA_041633535.1 Euzebya sp.
CGCTCAGCGAGCAGGTCGAGGGGGTCACCATCGACCTGGGCGCCCAGTGGCTGGGGCCGACCCAGCACCGCATGCACGAGCTGGCGCGCCGGTTCGACCTGGCGACGTTCCCGACGTGGACGACCGGACGGTCGGTGCTGGTCGACGGCCAGCAGCACCGCACCTACGCGGGCACGGTCCCGCTGCTGGGTCCGGTGCAGCTGGGGCGGATGGGGCTGGCGCTGCGCAGCTTCACGCGCATGGCGCGGACCGCCGGTCCGGTCGGCGGTGCGGACCTGGCAGGGCTGGACCCCACGACGTTGGCGCAGGTGCTGGACGGGCCGCTGGGCGACGGCGCGGCGCGCCGGGTCGTCGACACCGCGATCCGCGTCATCTTCGGGGCCGAGCCGGCCGAGCTGTCCGCCGCCTGGGTCGCCGCCTACGCGGCCGCGGCCGGTGGCGACCTGCTGGAGCTGGCGGCCATCGACGGCGGAGCGCAGCAGACCCGTCTGGTCGGTGGGACCCAGGCGTTCTCCGTCGCGCTGGCGGCAGGTCTGGACGTGGTGCTGGACCGTCCTGTGCGCCGGATCGCCCGTGACACCGACGGGGTGACCGTGACGGCGTGGTCCGGCGAGACGATCCGCGCCCGGCACGCCGTCTGCGCCGTGCCGACGCCGCTGGTGGACACGATCCAGCACGACCCGCCCCTCCCACACCGTCGCACCGCGCTGCAGCAGCGCATGCCGATGGGGGCGACCACGAAGGTGTTCATGTTCCACGACGAACCGTTCTGGCGGTCCGAGGGGCTGCGGGGCGAGGCGGTCCTGACCGACGGGCCGGTGCAGGTGCTGTTCGACAACAGCGCGGCCGACGGCAGCGCCGCCTGCCTGCTGGCCTTCGTGACCGGCCGGGCCGCGCACGACGCGGCCGACCGGCCCGAGGAGGAGCTGGTGCAGGCGACCATCGCCGCCGCCGAGCGGGCCTTCGGTCCACGGGCCGCCAGGCCGCAGCAGGTCCGGGTGAAGCAGTGGCAGCTGGAGCGCTGGTCCGCCGGCTGCCCCGTCGCCAACCTGGCACCCGGGGCGATGGCGCCGTTCGGCGATGCGCTCCGGGCGCCCGTCGGTCGGCTGCACTGGGCGGGGACCGAGACGTCGGGGGACTGGACGGGCTACATGGAGGGCGCGGTCGCGTCGGGCCGCCGTGCGGCGACGGAGATCCTGGCCGGGGACTGAGGGGCCGCCCGGCCTGGTGGGTCCTGGCTGGTCAGCGCAGCTCGGCCAACGCCCCGCGCAGGTGGTCCAGCTGTGCGACGGCGTCGGCCAGGTCCTGCTGCACGACGTCCAGCCGGCCGCCGTCCTCGGTGTGCAGCGACAGCTCCACCGCCCGTCCGACCAGCTCGTCCAGATGGGCGTCGATGGTGCGCATCCGGTCCAGCGTCTGGTCCAGCCGGACACGCAGCTGCGCGGACCGGTCGTGCGGCGCTGGCGACTCGGCGTCGGCCTCCAGCAGCGTCAGGCCGTCCTCCAGCCGCTGACCAGCCACCGCGACCTCGCGCATCTGCGCCACCCCTTGCTGCAGGACCGGCCGCAGCCGGTGCAGGGCGTCGCGCACGGAGCCGCCGGCGGTCATCTGCAGCGCGTGGTCGAACCGCTGCTGGGCGGCCTCGGCCTCGGCCACCATCCCCGCCCAGGGGTGCCGCAGCACCGCCCCGGCGGGCAGCAGGACCGCAGACGCGTCCTCGGTCCGCGGTCGGACCGCGCGTCGGGCGCCGACCGTTGCCAGGCCCAGCAGCGCGGTGGCCCAGACCGCCCGCCCGGCGGCGCCCGCGGCCCGCTGCGCCCGGGTGCCGTGCTGCACGTCGGCGCCGCGGACCATGACGGGGACCTGCTCGCCGGTCTGCTGCCCGGTCAGCACGACCTCGTGCTGCCGGCCGTCCAGCTCGACCCGCCCTCCGGTGCACAGGCCCGAGCAGCCCTCGGTGATGTCCGCCGTACGCTGCTGCCCTGCCGTCGCCAGGACCGCGGTGTCCACGGCCGAGGTCAGCAGCCACAGCCCGCCCAGGCCCAGCACGAGCCCGCTGAGCAGCGCCACCGGGCGGTGCAGCCGCATCGAGCGGGCGGGGGTCGTCATGACCCGGACATGGCTGGCGACACCCCGGTGCTGGGCCCGGGCGAGGACGTCGACCAGCCCGACGGTGGGGAGGGGGGAGGGGCGCCGGCGCTCGCCGTCGCGGTCCAGCACCTCGACCCGACCGTTCGAGCCGACCAGCAGCGCCTCGACGTCCCTCCACCGCACGGTCAGGTCCGGTCCCTGGATCCCGTCGCCGGTGAGGGTGACGCCGGCCTGCCAGCGCCACCAGGCGCGCAGCGACCGGACGGCGTGGCGCAGCGCCAGGCCGACCAGGCCCAGCCCCAGGAGCGCCGCGATCCCACCCGACACCGCCGAGGCGGCGCCCAGCGCCCCGGCCAGGGCCACGGGCGCGAGGGCGGGCAGCAGGCGGCGCCGACGTTCCGTCGCGGTCGGGCGCCATCGGAGCGGCTCGGCGTGAGGAGCCAGGTGGGAGGACGGATCGGGCACGAGGCGCATGCTAGGCACCGCGTGTGCCCGTCCACGACCACCTCCGACGCCGTGCGTGGTGGGTCAGTCGATCCCGCACTGGGCGCTGTCCACGTCGATGCCATCCCCGACGGTGTCCACACCCCCGTCGTCGGCCTTGACCACCAGCACGACCGTGTAGGGCCCGTCGGCGTCGTAGACGTGCTCGGTCGTCTCACCCTCACCCTGCTGGTCGTCACCGAAGTCCCAGGTCCAGCTGGTGATGGGCGAGGATCCGGGGATGGACTCGCTGGCGTCGAAGGTCCACAGGCTGCAGTCGCTGCCGTCGTGGTCCGCCACGAAGCGGGCTGTCGGGGGCTGGATGACGGTCAGCTCGGTGCTGGCGGCGTCGCTCCGGCCATCGGTGGCGGCGACCTCGAGAGAGACCGTGTACGTGCCGTGGGCGTCGTAGGTGTGCTGGGCGTCAGCGGTGTCCGCGACGGCGCCGTCCCCGAAGGACCACGACCATGTGTCCGGCCCACCGGTGGTCTCGTCGGTGAAGGTGACCACGTCACCGACCTCGGGCAGGTCGGGGCGGACGCTGAAGGCGGCCACCAGGGGTGGTGGCGGCGGCGGTGGTGGTGGCGGCGGAGGCGGCGGTGTCCCGGCCGGCGGCAGCGGCACCGCCTCGACGACCTCATAGGTCACGTCCAGCAGCTGCGCCGAACCGCCGGCCGGGGTCAGCGACCACGAGATCGTGCACGGGCCCGTGGGCGCGTCGGTGGCGATCCGCACCGTGGCGACGTCGTCGGGGGACAGGGGTGTCGTGGCCGTGGGGACGCAGCCGCCGGCGTGTGCGACGACGACGTCCGCCTCCTCCTCCAGCGTCAGGCGCAGGTGGACCAGCTGTCCCTGCTCGACGTCGCTGCCATCGGCGGGGTCGGGGACCGCCACCACCTGCGGGGGCAGGCCCAGCGCACGTCGGCCCATCTCACAGACGTCGGGGAGGGTCACGCACGTCAGGACGGGCGCACCTGCTGGCCCGGACCCGGCGAACCCGCTGGCACCCGCGTCGAGCGACCCACCGGCGATGCCGGCCAGCCAGGCCGCGGTGACGGCCGGCAGCCCCCCGGCCCGGGCCAGGACCACGGGTGCGTCGAAGGCCGCGGAGTGGGCGGCGCCGGCGAAGCCGCCGGCCCAGGCGTCCGGGGACTCGCCGTCGACGAGGACCGTCCGGGCGACGTCAGCGGCAGACTGCGCGCCACGCTTCGCCGCCACCTCGATGGCCGTCTCGGCCCGGGCGGCACCCGCCAGACGCTCGGTGGCCATCCCCATCGCCTGAAGGTCCTCCTCCACCGCCGCGGATATCGCCGCGGTCCCCCCGACGATCAGGACGTCGGTGACGGGCGATGTCGCCAGGTACTCGCGTGTCGCCCCCGTCAGGACCGCGGTCTCGGTCAGCAGGATCGGGTAGCCCTCGTCCGCCGACAGGCCGCCGGCGGCGATGGAGTCGGCGAACGCCTGCGTCGGGTCCTCAGGGTCGTGGCCGAAGGCGCGGGCCAGGATGACGGTGTCGGTGGCCGGGGCACCCTGCCGGGCGATGTCGATCGCGGTCTCGAACCGGGTCGGTCCCTGCCGTCGCTCGACGGCGCCGGTCAGCGACGAGGCGTCATCGGCGACGGCTGCGGGCAGCGCCTGCTCGCCGCCCAGCAGGATGATGCGGTCAGGGTCCAGGCGGTCGATCTCGGCTCGCACCCGCTCGGGGATCGGGGCCTGCCGTGGGACCAGCAGGAGGGGGGCGTCGGCCTGCAGCAACGAGGAGGCCATCGCGTCGGCGAACTCGTCGTCACGGCCCAGCAGCACGGTGGTGGCCCCGTCGAACGTCACCTCCGACAGGCGCACCGCGATCTCGGCGTTGGCCGGCACCTCCGCCTCCTTCACGATCGAGATCGTGTCGCTGGGCTGGACGCCCCCCTGCGCCCAGGCCGCGAGGCCCGTCAGGGCCATCGCCACCACGACCAGCGCGGCCAGCGCCCGCGTACGGTCGATGCCTGTCATTGACACGTGTCGGAGCCCCATCGCGCCCACCTCCGTCGCCGCTACTTGCACGGTACGCCGCTGGTGGCCGGTCGTGAAGGCTGACTACGCTGCGGCATGCCCTCTGGACCCACCGCGCCGTACCCGCACCCGCTGCACCGCGACGAGGGGGAGGGGCCCGCGGTCGTGCTGCTGCACGGCTTCCCCGACACGGCCGCGGGGTGGGACACCATCGCGGACCGGCTGGTGGCCGAGGGGTACCGCGTCGTCGTGCCCCACCTGCGGGGCTATCATCCCGACACCATCGACCCCGCCCGCGGGTACGGCGCCCGGGAGCTGGCCACCGACGCGCTGGCCGTGCTGGACGCCCTGGACCTCGACGACGCCGTGCTGGTGGGCCACGACTGGGGTGCGGTGCTGGCCTACGGCGCCGCCAGCCTTGCCCCCGAGCGCCTGCGGGGCCTGGTGGCCATCGCCATACCGCACCCGCGGACGCTCCGCCCCTCCCCACGGGTCGCCTGGTCGGCGCGGCACTTCCTGACCCTCCGCCTGCCGTGGTCCGCGGCGTTCGTGCGGGCCCGCGGGTTCCGGCACGTCGAGACGATCTACCAGCGCTGGGCCCCGGACTGGGAGGGCCCGGCCCGCGACGCCTGCGTGGCGGCCGTCAAGAGGGCGTTCGGCGACCCGCGGGTGCTGGATGCGGCGCTGGGCTACTACCGGGCGCTGACACCGGTGATCCCGCGGGAGCTGCTGCGTCGCATCGACGTGCCCGCGCTGCTGGTCGGCTCGACCCACGACCTGCTGCCCGGATCCGCCTTCGACCGCAGCGACACGGTCCTGACGGGGCCCCTGACGGTGGAGATCCTGAAGGGGGCGGGCCACTGGCCGCACCGGGAGCGCGAGGAGCGGTTCGTCGACCTGCTGCTGGCCTTCCTGGCCGACCTGCCCGCCTGAGCACGCCGTCGCCGCCGGGTCCCTCTTCGGCGCGATCGTGCCGCTTATCGCCGTCAGACGAGTTCGGCCCCGATCGCGCCGACAGGTGC
>JBFKGB010000255.1:0-5488 GCA_041633535.1 Euzebya sp.
CGCCGGGGCCCGGTGGGGGCCGGGGCGTCGTCGGTGGTCCTACTCCTCCTCGTCGGCGGAGTCGACGCTGTCCTCGCTGCTGACCGAGCTGGCGCTGCTCTCGCTGCTGGCGCTGTCGGCGGACGCGGCGCTGTCGGGGGACACGACGTCCTCGTCCTCGGCGACCTCAGGCTCAGGCTCGGGCGGGGGCTCGTTGGTGATCTGCACCGCAGCCATGATGTGGTCGATCGTCTTGCGACGGTAGGCGTCGGCGTACAGGGCGCCGATCCGCTCGGGGTGCAGCATCAGCTGGGCGACCTCGTTGGGGTCACGACCCAGGCGGGCGGCCTGACGGGAGATCTCCATCCCCAGGTCCTCCTGCTCGACGGTGATGCCGACCTTCTGACCGATCTCGTCGACGACGAGCTGGGCGCGGACGGTGTTCTCCGACTCGGTCTTCATCTGGTCGATGAGGGCCTGCGGGTCGCCGCCACCGGCGAGGGACAGGAACTGGTCGAAGGACAGGCCGTTGTGCTCGGCCTGGTGGGCCAGACGGTTCAGGCGGAAGCGCTGCTCCTCCTCCACCAGCGACTCGGGCAGCGGCACCTCGACCATCTCCGAGACGGTCTCGACGACCTTGCCGCGCAGGTTCGAGCGGGCCATCTGGCGCTTCTCGCGGCCGATCTGCTCGCGCAGGTCCGCCTTCAGCTCCTCGATGGTGTCGAACTCGCTGGCGGTCAGGGCGAACTCGTCGTCGGCCTCGGGGAGGGTCTTGGTCTTGACCTCCTTGACCTCGGCGGTGAACTCGAGCTCCTGGCCGGCCAGACCGTCGGGGTAGTCGGGGCCCAGCACGTCGGTGAAGGTCAGGACGTCACCTGCGGAGGCGCCGGGCAGGCGGGCGTCCAGCTCGCTGTCGGTCTCCTCCTCGGGGATGCGGTACAGCAGGTCCTCGGCGGAGGCGTCCTCGACGACGGTGCCGTCGTCCTTCTTGGCGGTGAGGGTGACGGTGACGAAGTCGCCCTTCTCGGCCGGGCGGTCGACGGTCTCGACCTCGGCGAAGCGCTCGCGCATCGCGTCGAGGTTCTCCTGCAGCTCCTCCTCGGTCAGCTCCCACTCGGGGTGCTCGATCGTGATGCCCTCGTACTCGGGCACCTCGAACTCGGGGCGCACGTCGACGGTGGCCGTGAAGCTGCCCTCCCGGCCACGGGTGAACTCGCCGACCTCGAAGCTGGGCGGACCGACGGGGGTGATGTCGGCCTCCTTCACGGCGGCGTCGTAGAAGCCGGGGAAGCTCTCCCGCATGGCCTCCTCCTGCACCGCGCCGGTGCCCAGACGCGACTCGATGACGCGCAGCGGGGCCTTGCCGGGGCGGAAGCCGGGGATCTTCATCGAGCCGGCCAGCCGGCGGCCGGCGGCGTCGATCGCCTTGGTGACCTCGGCGGCCTCCACGGTGATGGAGAGCTTGATCTTGGTGTCGTCGATCTTCTCGACAGCGGTGGTGACCACGGGGTTCCTCGAGGATTGGTGGGGATCGGTCGGCGCAGTGCAGCGACGAGGGGGCCTGCTGATGGCCACCGCATCCGTCGTGCCGGCCCGGGGGCGCGCACGCGGCATGGTACGCGCATCCTGACGTCCGTCAGTAGTCCACCCGTGGGGGTCACCAGCGGGTGGCGTGCCCGTCCGGCTCGTCGTCGGCGGGGTCGGCGACCTGCAGGTCCCAGCGGTCCAGGCACTCGCTGCAGCGGTAGGCGACCCAGTCCCCCGGCTCGAAGCCGTCCTCGGGGACGTGGCTCAGCAGGTGGCAGGTGCTCAGGCACTCCACGCAGACGATGGTGTCGGGGACGGTGATGCCTGCCATGCGCTGCAGTGTGACACCTGCCCGCCGCGCCGGGGCCGTACCGCCGGACGACGGGGGCGTAGGCTGCGGTGCCATGCAGCACGTGGTCCCCCAACCGCCGTCGGGCATCCACGGCGTGCTGTCGGTGCTGGCCGACGTCGCCGACGAGCAGCAGGCCGGCCGACGCCGGTCCGGGACCGTCCCCGAGGCCTTCAGCTGGCTGCCGGTCGGTGCCGCGCGGCTGCTGCCCGAGGGCCCGGGGCGGCAGTGGCCGCAGGGCCTCCTCCCCCGCGTGACGATGGCGCGCCTCGCCGCGCTGGACGCCATCCGTCCGGGCGAGGACCAGCTGCAGGTCGGCTGGCTGTGGGCCTGTGGCACCGACGAGGAGGGCACCAGCGTCGTCGAGCCGCTGGTCACCAGCGCCGTGCGTGTCGTCGGCGGCCACGTCGTGGGCAGCGGCGAGCTGCTGCTGCCCGCCACCGTGACCGACCCGGGTGTCCGGCACCGGCTGGAGCAGCAGCTGTCGGCCGCCTACGACGCCAGCCTCGACGGGGCGGGGGTCGAGGTGCCGGTGTCCCAGCTGGCGCGGCTGACCCGCCTTGCCGGGTTCGCCCGCCAGGTGGCCGCGGCGGCCGGCATCGAGATCGACCCGCCGACAGCCCGCGGTCCGGCAGCCAGCGGTCCGGCAGCCAGCGGTCCGGCAGCCAGCGGTCTGGCGCCTGCTGACGCGCCGCTGTCGACGCTGGCGGCACGCCCGGGCGTGCGGGTCGTCGGCGGCCTGGGCATCCACGCCCCGGCGACACGTCCCGACTTCAGCCCGTCGGGGTCGCTGCGGCTGTGGCACCAGCGCGTCGGCACGACCTGGACGGCGCTGCACAGCCTGTACCTGGACCGTCCCCCTCCCCCGGCGCCGGCGGCCGCCGACGTGCCCAGCGCCTTCCCGCTGACCACCGCACAGCAGGCCGTCGTCACGCGGACACGCACCGACGCGGTGACGGTCGTCGCGGGCGCACCCGGCACCGGCAAGACGCACACGATCGCGGCGATCATCGGCGACGTGGTGGCACGCGGCGGCTCGGTCCTGGTCGCCGCGCGGTCCGAGGCCACCGTCGAGGCCGTGGTCGAGCTGGTGTCCAGCCGTCCGGGACCCGACCCGGTGGTGTTCGGATCCAGCAGCCGTCGCAGTGACCTGGCCCGTCGCCTGGCGGCCGGCGAGCCGGCGGCCGTCGCCAAGGACGAGGTGGAGCGCCGCCACGACCGCGTCCAGCAGGCCGTGACCCGACGCAACCTGCTGTGGCGCCGCACCGTCGACGTGCTGACCGGGCTGGCCCTGACCGACAGCTCGGGCGCCCGGCTCGAGGCCGAGACCCGGCTGCCCGGGCTGTTCGACCCGCAGGTGGACCTGTTCACGGTCGAGGAGCTCGCCGACCGCCTGGGCGATCCGGATCCGCGGTGGTACGAGCGGTCACGGCGGTGGCACCTGCGGCGCCTGGAGCGCATGCTCCGCCCCGAGGGCCCGCTGACGGCCGCGGACCTGCAGACCGCGCGGGCCATGGCGACCGCGGTCCGGCGGCTGCACGCCGACCCCGACGACCCGCTGGACATCGAGGAGCTGGTCGTCGCCCAGCAGCAGGTCGAGCGGACCGCCGGCGACTGGATGGACGCGCTGGGCCGTGACGAACGGCGCCTGACCCGGTCGGTGCGGGCGGCTCGGGCGGCGCTGGCAACGGCGTTGCGTGCGGGCCGCGCCACCCGCCGGTCCCGGCTGGCGGAGCTGGGTGCGGACGTCACCCGTGCCCTGCCGGTGTGGGTCGGCACGCTGGGCGACGTCGACGACCTGCTGCCGATGAGTCCGGCCGTGTTCGACCTGGTCGTGCTGGACGAGGCGTCCTCGATCGACCAGCCCCGTGCGGCCACCGCGCTGCTGCGCGGCGCGCGGGCCGTCGTCGTCGGCGACCCCCAGCAGCTGCGTCACGTGTCGTTCGTGCCGGGCGAGCGGGTCACCCAGGCGTTGCACACCCACCTGCCGGCGGCCTCGACCGCCCTGCGCACCAAGCTGGACGTCCGCCGCAACTCGGTGTTCGACGTCGCCGCCGCCACCGCGCCGGTGGTGACGCTGGACGAGCACTTCCGCTCCGGCGCCCACCTGTTCAGCTTCGTCGCCCAGACGCTGTACGACAGCGCGGTGCACGTCGCCACCTCGACCCCCTCCGCCGACGTGACCGACCGCATCACCCTGACGCGGCTGCAGGGGGTCCGCGATGACGCGAAGGTGGTCACCGCCGAGGTCGACTGGGTGCTGCAACGGCTGGAGACGCTGCGGGAGGAGGGGTGTGACAGCGTCGGCGTGCTGAGCCCCTTCCGCGCCCAGGCCGACGCGATCGAGGCGGCGGCCCTGCAGCGGCTGGGCTACGACGGCGTCCGGGCCCTGGGCCTGCGGGTGGGGACCGTCCACGCCTTCCAGGGCATGGAGCGTGATGTCGTCCTGGCCTCCCTGGGCATCGGCGGCGAGGACGGCGCGACCACCTGGCGGTTCGCCGACGACCCCAACCTGTTCGCCGTGATGGCGACGCGGGCCCGCGAGCGGATGGAGTGGGTCGTGTCGGCCACGCCGCCGGACGGGTCCCTGATCGACCGGTACCTGGCGCAGCGCGACGACCCACCGGACCGGCAGCGGGGGACACCCGTGGCGCACGGCTGGACGGCCGAGGTCGTCGGTCACCTGCGCGACGCCGGCCTCGAGGTGATCGCGCCCTACTGGGCAGGACGGCAGCTGGTCGACGTGTGCGTCCACGACGCGCGGACGCACCTGGCCGTCGAGACCACGCTGCACCCCGACGGCCCCCACGCCCACGTGCGACGGCACCTGGAGCTGCGGCGTGCCGGCTGGCCGGTCGTCACCGCCCTGCCGGCGGTCTGGGGTGACCGGCCGGCCGAGCTGGCGATCCTGCTGCGCCAGCGGCTGACGCAGATGTCCCGGGTCTAGCGGTCGATCAGACGGCGATCAGCGCGGTCGCGCCGAGGGCCAGGCCGATCCCGACCAGCTGGCCGCGTCCCAGCCGCTCCTTCAGCACCAGCCAGGCCAGCACCACGACGGCGATCGGGTACAGGCTGGTCAGGACCGAGGTGAGGATCAGCAGCCCCTGGCGGGTGGCCAGCAGGAACAGCACGTTGGCGGTCATGTCCAGCAGCCCGGACATGCCGGCGATGCCGACCGCGCCCAGGTCGGGCCGCTGCGGCCGCTGCACCGCGATGGCGGTGCCCAGCAGCGCCAGCCCCATCGACCGCGCGCCGACCAGCGGCCACAGGCCCGAGGTGTCGGGGGCCTGGGCCAGGCAGACGAAGAACACACCGAACAGCAGGCCCGCGGAAGCGGCCAGGACGAGCCCGCGACGGTTCTCCGCCGGGGCGTCGGTGACGGCCAGGTCCGCCGGGGCGTCGGTGACCGCCATGTCGCTGTCGGCGGGACGCGAGACCAGGACGGTCGCGGCGATGCCGACGACGATCCCGACCGCGGCGGTCACGGCCGGACGCTCGCCCAGGCCGATGCCGACGACGACGGGCACGGCCGCGCCGACCAGGGCTGCGACAGGTGCGGTGACCCCCATCGAGCCCGTGGACAGCGCGCGGAAGTAGGCGATCAGGCCGGTCGCCCCGGCCATGCCGGCGACC
>JBFKGB010000256.1:0-5475 GCA_041633535.1 Euzebya sp.
CGTCTTCGCCCAGGACTTCACCGTCTTCGGCGGCTCGCTCGGCGAGGTGTTCGCCGCCAAGATCGTCAAGGTCATGGACATGGCCCTGAAGATGGGCGTGCCGATGATCGGGCTGAACGACTCCGGCGGCGCCCGCATCCAGGAGGGCGTGGTGTCCCTCGGCGGCTACGGCGAGATCTTCCACCGCAACGTGCAGGCCAGCGGCGTCATCCCCCAGATCAGCGCGATCATGGGCCCGTGCGCCGGCGGAGCGGTGTACTCCCCCGTCATGACCGACTTCATCTTCATGGTGAAGGAGACGTCGCACATGTTCATCACCGGTCCTGAGGTCATCAAGACCGTCACCGGTGAGGACGTGTCGATGGAGGAGCTGGGTGGCGCGATGAGCCACAACACCAAGTCGGGTGTGGCGCACTTCGCCGCCGACGACGAGGAGTCGTGCATCGCCGACATCCAGTACCTGCTGAGCTTCCTGCCGCAGAACAACCTGGAGGACCCGCCCTACGAGGTCCCCACCGACGACCCCGACCGGGTGTGTGAGGACCTCGACACCTTCCTCCCCGACTCCAACAACGTCCCCTACGACATGCGCGACATCATCAGCCGTGTGATGGACGACGAGGAGTTCTACGAGGTCCAGCAGCACTGGGCCACCAACCTCGTGGTGGGCTTCGCCCGCCTGAACGGCCACCCCGTCGGGATCGTGGCGAACCAGCCGATGTCGCTGGCGGGCACCCTCAACATCTCGGCCAGCGAGAAGGGCGCGCGCTTCGTGCGCACCTGCGACGCCTTCAACATCCCGATCATCACCTTCGAGGACGTCCCCGGCTTCCTGCCGGGCACCGAGCAGGAGTGGGGCGGCATCATCCGGCACGGCGCCAAGCTGCTGTACGCCTACTGCGAGGCGACCGTCCCGAAGCTGACCGTCATCACCCGCAAGGCCTACGGCGGCGCCTACGACGTCATGGGCTCCAAGCACGTGGGTGCCGACATCAACCTGGCGTGGCCCTCTGCCGAGATCGCCGTGATGGGCGCCCAGGGCGCGGTCAACATCCTGTACCGCAACGAGCTGGCGCAGGCCGAGGACCCCGAGGCCGCCCGCGCCGAGTTCATCGACTACTACGACGACCGGTTCGCGACCCCCTGGATCGCGGCCGAGCGCGGCTACGTCGACGACGTCATCGAGCCGTCCCAGACCCGTGTGGCGCTGATCAAGGCGCTGGAGCTGACGAAGACCAAGCGCGAGGCGCGTCCGCCGCGCAAGCACGGCAACATCCCGCTGTGACCCCGGGCCCCATCGACGGGCAGTCCTTCGAGGCCGCGGTCCTGGACCGCACGACCCGTGCCGTCACCAACTTCACGATCGGCCTGCTGCTGATCCTCCCGGCCGTCATCTCCCTGTCGGGCGACATGGGCGCGACGGTGCTGACGGCCCTGGTGCCCGTGGCGGTCCTGCCGCTGGCCTGGGGCATGTCGCCACGCGGCTACGAACTGCGGGGCCGGACGCTGGTCGTGCGCCGGCGGATGTGGCGGCCGTTCGTGGCCGAGGTCACCGGTTTCAGCGACCACGCCGAGCCGTGGCGTCTGGGGCTGCGCACCGGCGGGTCCGGCGGCGCGTGGGGCTGGTGGGGCCGGTTCCGCCGTGGCGACATCAAGGGCTACCGCGCCTACCTGACCACCCGCGCAGAGGAGTCCGTCGTCGGGCTGACCAGCAGCCGCGGCGTCATCGTGGTCAGCCCCGAGGACACCACGGCCTTCAGGGCCGCCATCAGGAAGGCAGTGCGCTAGATGACCGATCCCTCGTTCCGGCTCGAGATCCGTGGCGGGCGTCCCTCGCCCCAGACCGTCGCGGCGCTGACCGCGGCCATCGCCGGCATCGCCGCGTCGACCACCGCCCCGCCGCCGCCCCCCACGTCCGGCTGGGCCCGCGCCGCACGGCTGGAGTCGGTCGGCCAGGCCCCCTTCGCCAGCGCCACCGACCCCCGCCTGCGCTGAGCCCCGACATGACGACGCCCGGACCGTGGGTCCGGGCGTCCGAATGTCTGTCCCGTCGGGTCAGCCGACGGTGATCGTGCCCTCCATGCCGGCGGCGCGGTGGCCGACGATGGAGCAGTAGTAGGTGTAGGTGCCGGCGGGCACCGAGACGTTGGCGGAGTAGACGCCCTCGCCCGGGCCGTCGACCAGGACCTGGTCACCCTGGAAGCCCTCGAACACCACGTTGTGGGGCAGACCACCGACGACCTCGAGCGCCAGGGCCGCGCCGTCGGCGGGCATGGAGTCGGGGGCGGAGGTGTACGCCAGTCCGTCGGCGACCCACACGGCGTCGGCGTCACCGGCGGACGCGGGGGCGGCCTCGCCACCCTCCTCGCCCTCGGGGACCTCCTCGACGGCCTGGTCGGCGGGCACCTGCTCGTTGGCGGTGACCTCTGGCTCGGCCTTGCTGCAGGCGCCCAGCATCATGGCGAGCACGAGCAGGAGGGCCAGGGTGGGACGACGCATGACTATCTGACTCCTTGACGGGGGGTGTGCCGACAGGGGCACGGGGTGTGACACACCAGGAAGTGTGCGGCGGCCAGTGTGCCAGCCGCTCTCGACCGCTTGTCCGGGCCGATGGTGCAGTGGTACCCACGCCGGACCGGTGCGGTGAGCGTACGACGCATGGGTGACCGAGACCCAAACGCCCGCCCCGAGTTGTCGATCGCCCCGCCCCGCCCGGTAGCATCCCCGACGCCCGACCCCACCGACCGGGCCACAGTGCACGGCCCAGCTGAAAGGCCCCGAAGTGTCCCTCCCCTCCACCGTCCCCAGCGCCGCGCTGTCCGCCCTGGGACCCGTGTTGGTCGCCAACCGTGGCGAGATCGCCCTGCGGGTGTTCCGCGCCTGCCGCGAGCTGGGCCTGGAGTCGGTGGCCGTGTACTCGGAGGCCGACCGGGACGCCCCGTGGCTGCGGGGTGCCGACTCGGCCTACCTGCTGGGCCCGGCACCGGCGGCGGAGTCCTACCTGAACGTCGAGCGCATCACCGAGGTCATCGCCCAGTCAGGCGCCCGCTCGGTGCACCCCGGCTACGGGTTCCTGTCCGAGAACGCCGACTTCGCCCAGGCGATGACGGACGCCGAGGTGACCTGGATCGGTCCGCCCCCCTCGTCGATCGTGAAGATGGGCGACAAGCTGAGCGCCCGCGAGGCCGCGCAGGCCGCCGAGTGCCCGCTGGTACCCGGGATGATGGAGCCCACGGACGACCCGGAGGAGGTCAAGGCGTTCGCCGCTCAGCACGGCTACCCCCTGATCATCAAGGCGGCCTACGGCGGTGGCGGCCGTGGCATGAAGGTCGTCAACGCCGACTCCGAGCTGGTCGAGGCGCTCGAGTCCGCGCAGCGCGAGGCCGTCGCCGCCTTCGGCCGCGGCGAGGTGTACGTCGAGCGCTACCTGGCCCGTCCCCGTCACATCGAGATCCAGATCCTGGCCGACGCCCACGGGACCACGCTGTACCTGGGTGACCGTGACTGCTCGACCCAGCGCCGTCACCAGAAGCTGATCGAGGAGGCCCCGGCCCCCGGCCTGTCCGACGCCACCCGCGCCGCCATGGGCGCCTCGGCGGTCCGGGTCAGCGAGCAGGTCGGCTACACCGGCGCCGGCACGTGTGAGTACCTGTACGACCCGGCGACGGAGTCCAGCCCCGGCGCGGGCGACGGCGACTTCTTCTTCCTGGAGATGAACACCCGTCTGCAGGTCGAGCACCCGGTGACCGAGGAGGTCACCGGCATGGACCTGGTCGAGTGGCAGCTGCGTGTGGCCGCCGGCGAGGCGCTGGGCATGACCCAGGACGACGTCGAGCTGCGCGGGCACTCCATCGAGGCGCGCATCAACGCCGAGAACGTCGGGATGGGCTTCGTCCCCTCCCCCGGTCTGATCACCGGCTGGCGTGCGCCCGCGGGCCCCGGGGTGCGCGTCGACGGCGTCGGCGAGGCCGGCTGGGAGATCCCCCGGTCCTACGACAGCCTGATCGCCAAGGTCATCACCTACGGCGCGGACCGCGAGCAGGCCCGCCGCCGCATGGTGCGCGCCATGGCCGAGCTGCAGGTCGAGGGCGTCCCGACGACCCAGGACTTCTTCCGCGTCGCCTTCGAGCACGAGGACTTCATCACCGCCAACACGGCCACGATCAGCGTCGAGAAGGAGTGGGACCTCTCGGGGATCGCCACCGCCCCGATGCCGGCCGCGTCCGAGGACGACGAGCAGCCCAGCCAGACCGTGACCGTCGAGGTCGGCGGCCAGCGGCTGGACGTCGTCATCCACGGCCTGCAGGCGGCTGCGGGTCCGGCGCCGGCCGCCCCGAAGAAGCGCACGCGCGGCTCCTCCGGCAGCGGCGGTGGCGCCGCCAGCGGCGACGACCTGGTCGCCCCCATGCAGGGCACGATCGTCAAGGCCGCGGTCGCCGAGGGCGACACGGTCGAGGAGGGGGCGCTGATCGTCGTCCTCGAGGCCATGAAGATGGAGAACGCCATCAAGGCCCACAAGGCCGGCACCGTCAGCTCGCTGGCCGTCGAGGCCGGGCAGGTCGTCAACAGCGGCGACGTCCTGGCGACCATCACCGACTGACACCTCAGGCGGGGTAGACGTCGATCTCGGTGGCCTTGATCGACACCCACACCCCGCCGCCGCGGGCCAGGTCCAGGTCCGCCGCGGCGCCCGGGGTGATCTCGGCCACCACCGGGAGGGCCCCGGTGACCGACACGCGGACGCGGCCACCCCGGCCGTCGACCGCCGTGACGCCGCCGTGCCAGACGTTGCGCGGGCTGCCGGAGGGCCGCCCGCGGTGCAGCGACACGGCCTGGGGACGCACCGTGGCGATGGCCCGCCCCACCACCTCGGTGGACACCGCGAGGCTCTGGTCGGCACCCTCGGTCGTGAACAGGCCACCCAGAACGCGGCCGCGGTACAGGTTCAGCCCGACCAGCTGCGCCACCCAGTCGGTCCGCGGGCGTGCGGTGACGGTCCGCAGGTCCCCCTCCTGGCTGACCGTGCCGTCCTCGACGACGACCACGCGGTCGGCAAGGGCGTAGGCGTCCACCGGGTCGTGGCTGACCATCACCACCGGGCCGCGGAACGTCTGCAGGGCGGCGTCCAGCGCCCGCCTGACCGACGACCGTGTCGCGACGTCCAGGTTGGCGAGGGGCTCGTCCAGCAGCAGCACGTCGGGGCGGGTCGCCAGCGCCCGGGCCCAGGCGACCCGCTGGGCCTGCCCGGTCGTCAGCTCTCCCGGGCGCGGGCCCATCAGCTCCTCCAGCCCCAGGGCCTCCAGCCACACCTCCGCCTCGGCGACGGCCTGGGGGCCACCGGTGCCCGCGTCGACGGCGATCGCGACGTTGGTGACGGCGTCCAGGTGCGGCAGCAGCAGCGGCTCGGCGAGGACCAGCCCGACGTGCCGCCGGGCGCTGGGCAGCACCTGTCGACCCGGCTCGTCCCAGACATCA
>JBFKGB010000257.1:0-5471 GCA_041633535.1 Euzebya sp.
AGAACGGAGCTGAGTGCGCTGGGACACAAGCAGATGAGGACGAACGAGCGGGTCGACGTCGCCGTCCTGGCAGCCACCGTCGGTGCCGCCGTCGGCACGGCGATCACCGGTCGCGGATGGCGCCCCCGTCAGCCCGGACGCCCGCAGCTGGCCCTGATGCCGGCGTCGGACCCGCTGGACCTCGTCGTCGCCGGGCGGTCGTCGACCGCCGCGGACCAGACCGGCGCCACGACGCCCGACGCCCAGGATGACGTGGCCGAGGCGGCTGGCGTCCATGGCGCGCCTGCCGAGGCGGACGTCGCCGGGGCTCATGAGGCTGTCACACCCGGCGCCGAGGTGGGCGACGCCGACGCCGTCGCTGCGGACGGGCCGCGGATGGTCGCGGTCTCGACGATCGCCAGCGCCGTGTCGTTCATGGCCATCGGCGGCCTGATCGTGGTGCTGGTGCTGTGGGCGACCGGCGGCTTCGCCGCCCGGGCCGTGACGACCGAGGTGGCCTCGACGACCCGCGAGCCCCTCCCGGTGACGACCCTCCCCGAGGTGACGTCCCCCGCCCCGCCCGTGCAGGACGCGACGTCCCAGGACGCGACGGTCCAGGCCGAGACCGTCCAGGCCGCCCCGCCACCCGTCCAGGTGCCCGACCCCCAGCGGATCCAGATCCCGGCGGTGGGTGTGGACGCCACGGTCATCCCTCTGGGTGTGGAGGAGAACGGCGCGCTGCAGGTCCCCGAGGACTTCGCCCAGACCGGCTGGTGGACCGGCGGTCCCGAGCCCGGCGAGCAGGGCGCCTCCGTCATCGTCGGCCACGTCGACTCCTTCCAGGGTCCGGCCGTCTTCTTCGGCCTGCGCGACCTGGCCTACGACGACACGGTCACCGTCACCCGCGGCGACGGCTCCGCGGCCGTCTTCGCGGTCCGCAGCGCCGTGGCCGTGGACAAGGACGCCTTCCCGACCGACCTGGTGTACGGCCCGACGGACGAGACGGTCCTGCGCCTGATCACCTGCGACGGCGACTTCACCGACGGGTCCTACCTGGGCAACCTGATCGTCACCGCCGTCCTGGTCGAGGAGCGCCCCGCCCCCGAGTCAGGCATCACCTACTGATCAACATCCACCATGGTGGATGTTGATCACTTCGAGGGCTCGAAGGGCTGGCCGACCGCGGCGGGCGCGATCGCGCGACCGATGGCGCCGGCCAGCACGATGATCGTCACGACGAACGGGAGGGCCTGCAGGAACTGGCTGGGGATCACCAGGTCGGGGAACGGCAGGAACAGGAAGCTGAAGTCCTCCAGGCGCACCGAGAGGATCTGCAGCCGGACGCCCAGGGCACCGGCGAAGCCGAACAGCAGCGCGCCGCCGAAGGCCTGCCAGGGCCGCCACTTCCCGAAGATCAGGGCCGCCAGGGCGATGAACCCGGTGCCGTTGGTCATGTTGTCCTCGAAGGACCCCACGGTCTCCAGGGAGAACCAGGCGCCGCCCAGCCCGGCGATCAGGCCGCCCAGGATCACCGCCAGGTACTTGATCCGGATCACGTCGATCCCGAGCGTCTCGGCGGCGTGGGGGTTCTCGCCCACCGACCGGACACGCAGGCCGAACGGGGTCCGGAACATCAGCACCGTGGTCCCGATCAGCAGCAGGAACATGGTGAAGTAGATCGGCTTGCCCTCGAACAGCGGACCCACGATCGGCAGGCCCGACAGCACCGGGATGCTGATCTCGGACAGGGTGATGCCGCGGCCGGCGCCGCTGGGCACGATGACCTGCTGGCGCAGGTAGGACGTGGTCCCGAGCGCCAGCAGGTTGATCACGACACCGGAGATGATCTGGTCGGTCCTGAACGTCACCGTCAGCACCGCGTGCAACGCCGCCATCAGACCACCGACGGCCACGGCGACCACCACCGACCCGTACAGCCAGAACCCGCCGCTGGCGTCGCCCAGCAGCGCGTAGGACACCATGCCGCCACCGGCGGCGGCCAGCATCATGCCCTCGATGCCGATGTTGACCACGCCGGCCCGCTCACACCACAGACCGGCCAGCGCCCCCAGCGCGATGGGTGTGCCCAGCCGCAGGGACTCGACCACCAGCGGGATCAGGTTGGTCTGCTTGGACGACGTCGAGTAGGCCAGCGACAGGACCAGGACCAGGGGGATGAAGCTGGCGGTCGCCACGCCCAGGCCCACCCGTGTGATGGTGCCCAGCCGCCGCTCCAGGACGCCGGTGATGCCACCCGCGACCAGCAGCAGGCCGATCAGCAGGATCATGCCGCCCGGGTCGACGGTGACCTGTGGCACGTCCGGTGGGATGCCGAAGGTGAAGGTGACGTCCTCGCCCGGCACCCGCCGGGTCAGGTCGATGAACCCGATGCCGAGCACCAGGTAGATCCAGCCGATCGCGACGAAGCGCGTGCGACGGGGATGGACGGTGGACGCTGCGACAGCAACGGTCGACTCGTCGGCGGTCAGGGTGCTCACGTCTAGCCTCCCCACCCGCTGGCCAGCGCCGCGCGGGGTTCGGTGTCGCCGCCACGGATCCTGAACAGGCGCCGGACGATCAGGTCGGCCGCCACGAACAGCAGGATCAGGGCCTGCACGATCCGGACGAGGTCGATCGACAGGTCGGCCTGCAGCTGCATCAGCGGCGCGCCGGACAGCAGCGCCCCCCACAGCAGCGCGGCCGGGATGATGGCCCAGGGGTTGGCACGGGCCAGCAGGGCGATCGCGATGGAGTCGAAGCCGAAGTTGCGGAAGTAGCCGGGCTGCACGAAGCCGAGCGACCCCGACACCTCAGCCGCCCCCGCCAGCCCGGCGAACGCGCCGGAGGTGGCCATCGCCAGGATCCACACCTTCGACACGCTCATGCCGGCGTAGGTCGCCGCGGACGGGTTCAGCCCGACCGTCTTGATCTCGAAGCCGGTGGTGGTCCGCTCCATGACGAACCACATGACCGCGCACAGGGTCACACCCAGCAGCAGCCCCCAGTGCAGGGTCGCATCCCCCGCGCCGGGCAGCCGGGGCAGGATGGCGCCGTCCACGATCTGCCGCGAGTGCGGCACCGACGCCGTCGTGTCCAGCAGGATGACGGGGTCACGGCTGAGCACCAGCCATTCCAGCAGCCGCAGCGCGATCGTGTTCAGCATGATCGTCACGATCACCTCGTGCGCGCCGGTCCTGGCCTTCAGGAACCCGGGGAAGCCGCCGTACAGCGCCCCACCCAGGGCCCCCATGCCCAGGACCACCGGCAGCGCCACGATCGCGGGGCTGTCGGTCATCCACGACCACGTCCCCGCCCACCCGGCGAAGAGCGCGCCGATCAGGATCTGTCCCTCGGCGCCGATGTTGAACAGTCCGGCCCGGAAGGCGAAGGCCAGCGCCAGCGACCCGCCCAGGTAGGGCGTGGCCCGCGACAGCGACGCCGCGATCCGGTCGGGGCCGCCGACGGCGCCCTCCAGCAGCGCCGTGTAGGCACGCACGGGGTTGGCGCCGGTCAGCAGCATCACGACGCCACCGATGACCACGGCGCACAGCAGCGCGGCGGCGAGGACCAGCAGCGGGCTGAGGTCCAGGTAGCGCCGGGCCACGACCGGCTGGTCGCGGACCTCCGCAGGGCCGCCGTCGGCCCCGGTCGGCGTGGGAGGGGTCTGGTTGCTCACGCCGGGATCTCCTCGTGGGTCTCGGTCGGCCCTGACGGCGGCCCGGGGTCGTCCCCGCCGGCCATCAGCACGCCCAGCCGCTCGCGGCTGGCCTCGGCGCGGTCCATCGAGGCGACGATCCTGCCCCGGTACAGCACGCCGACGGTGTCGGCCAGGCTCAGGATCTCGTCGAGCTCGGCGCTGACGAGGAGCACCGCGGTGCCCTCGTCACGCTTCGCCACGATCTGGGAGTGGATGAACTCGATGGACCCCACGTCCAGTCCACGCGTCGGCTGGGCGACGATCAGCAGCTTGAGGGGACGGGACAGCTCACGGGCGATGACGACCTTCTGCTGGTTGCCGCCCGACAGGGTCGACGCCGGCACCTCGGTGCCCGGGGTGCGGACGTCGTAGGCCTCGACCAGACGGCTGGCCTGCTCGGCCATCGCGCCCCGGTCCATGATCCAGCCGCGCGCGAACGGGCGGGTGTTGTAGCTGTTCAGCACCAGGTTCTGGGTGATGGTGAACGGGCCGACGACACCGTGCTTGTTGCGGTCCTCGGGGACGTGCCCGACGCCGAGCCGCTCGACCTTGCGGGGGCCCATCCCCACGATGTCGCGGTCCTCGATGGTGATGATCCCCTCGGTCACCGCACGCATCCCCGCGACCGCCTCGACCAGCTCGCGCTGCCCGTTGCCCTCGACCCCGGCGATGCCGTAGATCTCGCCGGCGCGGACGGTGAAGCTGCAGCCGGCGACGGTGACGACCTCGCGGTCGTCGACGACCGCCAGGTTGTGCACGTCCAGCACGGTGTCACCGGGTTCCGCGGGGGTCTTGTCGACCTGGAAGCTGACCTCGCGCCCGACCATCAGCTCGGCCAGGCCCTTGGTGGTGGTGGTCCTGGGGTCGGCGCTGCCGACCACCCGACCGCGCCGCAGCACCGTCACCTGGTCGGCGACGGCCAGGACCTCGCGCAGCTTGTGGGTGATGAACACGATGGACTTGCCGGCATCGACCAGGGTGCGGACGACGGTGAAGAACTCGTCGACCTCGCCCGGTGTCAGCACCGCGGTGGGCTCGTCGAGGATGAGGATCTCGGCGTCGCGGTACAGCGCCTTGATCAGCTCGACCCGCTGCTGGGCGCCGACGCTCAGCGAGCCGACCAGCGCGTCGGGGTCGACGGACAGCCCGTAGGTGCGGCTGAGCGCGGCGATCCGCTGGCGCGCCGAGTCGAGGTCCAGCGTCAGGCCGTGCGTGATCTCGTTGCCCAGGATCACGTTCTCGGCGACCGTCAGCACCGGGATCAGCTGGAAGTGCTGGTGCACCATGCCGATGCCCGCGGCGATGGCGTCGCGCGAGGAGCCGAACCGCTGCGGCTGACCGTTGACCCTGATCTCGCCCGACGTCGGCTGGTACAGGCCGAACACCACGTTCATCAGCGTGGACTTGCCGGCCCCGTTCTCGCCCAGCAGGCAGTGGATCTGGCCCTTCTCCAGCTGGAAGCTGACGTCGGCGTTGGCGACGACACCGGGGAACCGTTTGGTGACGTCGACGACTTCGAGCACAGGGGCGTTGGCCATGGCACCTCGTGGGAGGGGGCGTGGGCGGATCGGGTGGTCGCAGCGGACAGCCCGGCCCCGTGGTGGGGCCGGGCTGTCGAGACTAGATGGCCCACGCGGTCCGTGACAGCACGGTCACCGCAGCCTGTGGGCCGTCGTGACGGCTAGAGCAGCTCGCCGGTGGCGGGGTCGACGCCGGTCTCGATCGAGCCGTCGGCCAGGCCGGCGCGGATCTCCTCGATCTGGGCCTGGACGTCCTCGGGGACGTCGGCGTCGTG
>JBFKGB010000258.1:0-5460 GCA_041633535.1 Euzebya sp.
CGTGGCGATGTCGTCCAGCAGACCCTTGATGGTCGTGCCGCTGCCCTCGACGGTCTTCTGCCCGTCGGTGTGCTTGCGGAGGACTGTGGGGATTCGGACCGTGACGGCCATGTCGTTCGTGCCTTTCAGGAGAACTGATGCGTTTCCAACCTTAAACGTGCCCCCGCGGCTGATCCTTCCCATCAACGGTGAGAACCCGCTCGACGACCTCGCCATCGACGATGTCGAAGACGCGGATGACGGGGTCGGGGTCCTGCAGGCTGACGATCATCGCGACGATGCCCGGCCAGTGCTGGGACTGCTCGATGTCGGTGGGCGAGGGGAAGGCCTCGGTGTGGGTGTGGCAGTGCCAGATGCCGCACCACTCCAGGTCCTCGTCGTCCATGGCCCGCATCGCCGCCAGCTGCTCCTTGGGCTCCATCCGGAACCAGGTCATCGAGCGGTCGGCGTTGGCGACGGGCCAGTGCCCCTCGACGTTGCCGTCTGCGTCGGCCGCCAGCAGGCCGCAGGTCTCGTAGGGCACGTCCGAGCGGGCGTGCGCGACGATCTCGTCGCGGATGTGCGCGGGCAGCTCGAACGTGCCGGTGACGGGGACGGTGGTCATCGCGCCGAGGCTACCCACGATCCCGCGGCGGCCAACGCGAGCCGGTCTCCCCGGTCAGCACACCGTGATGCGGCCGGCCCCGGCAGCGGTGACGCTGCCGATCGTCGCGGCGGGCAGCCCGGCGGTGACCAGGTCGGCCACGAGGTCCGCCGCAAGACCCCCGTCGACCCCCAGCAGCAGACCGCCCGACGTCTGTGCGTCGGCCAGCAGCCACAGCAGCGACTCGGGCAGGTCGCCCTCGACGTCGACCACGTCGGCGGTCCACTCCCGGTTGCGGCGGGTCCCGCCCGACACCATCCCGGCCTCGATCGCCTCGACGGCACCGGGGAGGGCGGGGACGTCGGCTGCGCACACCCGAACGTCGACGCCGCTGGCCGCCGCCATCTTCTTCAGGTGCCCGAGCAGGCCGAACCCCGTGACGTCGGTCGCCCCGGTGACGCCGGCGGCGACCGCCCGCTGGGCGGCCACGTCGTTGAGCGTGCACATGGAGGCGATGGCCGCGTCGACCCACTCCGGCCGGTCCGTGCCCAGCTTCACGGCCGTGGTGATCGCCCCCGTGCCCAGCGCCTTGGTCAGCACCAGGCTCTGCCCGGGCCGCAGACCCGTGTTGGTCATGATCCGGTCGGGGTGCACCTCCCCCACCACGGCCTGTCCGTACTTCGGCTCGGGGTCGTCGATGGAGTGCCCCCCCACGGCCAGCCAGCCGCCGGCGGCCGCGGCGTCGGCGCCGCCACGCAGCACCTCGGCCAGCACCTCCGGCCCGAGGGCGTCCACGGGCCACGCGACGAGGTTCAGCGCCAGGATCGGCCGCCCGCCCATCGCGTAGACGTCGCTGGCGGCGTTGGTGGCGGCGATCCGGCCCCAGGTGCGGGCGTCGTCGACCAGCGGGGTGAAGAAGTCGGTCGTGACGACCAGGGCGCGGTCGTCGTCCAGCCGCCACACCGCGGCGTCGTCGCCGGTGTCGCTGCCGACCAGCAGGTCGGGGTGGGCCACGGGGGCCAGCCGTCCCAGCACGTCGGCCAGCTGGTCCGGGCCGATCTTGCAGCCGCAGCCGGCGCCGTGGCTGAACTCGGTGAGGCGGCGGGGTCCGTCGGTGTCCATGCCCCCGAAGGCTAGGTCGTGTCCCTGCACGCGGGGTCTACGATCCCGAGGTGTGACCGACACCTTCTTCGTCCCGGACGGGACCTCTGCACAAGGGCTTGCGTTCCTGGCCACCGACCACACCCGTGGGCCGTGGGACCCCGACGCCCAGCACGGTGGCCCGCCGTCGGCGCTGCTGGGCCACGTGATGGAGACCGCGCACGCGCGCACCGACCAGCAGGTCGTGCGCGTCACCGTCGAGCTGCTGCGTCCGGTCCCCGTCGCACGGTTGCACGTCGCCACCCAGGTGGCCCGGCCGGGCCGCAAGGTCGAGATGCTGGAGGCGACCCTCCGCGACGACGGCGGCAGCGTGCTGGCGCTGGCGCGTGCGTGGCGCATCAGGACGGCCGACGTGCCGCTGACCGACGGGCAGGCACCGGCAGACCGGGTCGAGGGGCCCGATGGCGTGGCGGAGGGGCGCAGCTTCTTCCGTGAGGTGCCGCCCATCGGCTACGTCCAGGCCATGGAGACCCGCTTCGCCAGCGGCGGGTGGGACGACCCGGGCCCGGCGACGGCCTGGCTGCGGATGCGGTACCCGCTGGTGCCCGACGCGGCCCCCTCCCCCCTGGTCCGGACGCTGATCGCCGCCGACAGCGGCAACGGGGTGTCGGCCAGCTTCGACGGGCTGTTCATCAACCCCGACCTGACGGTGCACCTGGTGCGTCCCGCCGTCGGCGAGTGGGTGTGCCTGCAGGCCCGGACGACCCTGACCGACCACGGGGTAGGGCTTGCGGAGTCGATGCTGCACGACGCCCGCGGTCCCTTCGGCCGGGGCGCGCAGACCCTGCTGCTGGACCGCTGAGACGACCCTGGAAGGAGACGACGGATGCTCGCGATCGGCACGCTGCTGGTGGTGGTGCTCATGTCCCTGCTGGTGACGAGGGTGTCCTCCGTCGCCCTGGTCATGACGGGGCTCAGCCCCGACGTGGCGAGCTTCCAGGCCCGCTCGGCGTTGTCGGGGACGGGCTTCGCGACGGCTGAGTCCGAGCAGATCACCGGCCATCCGGCCCGCCGCCAGATCATCCAGACGCTGATGCTGTTCGGCAACGCCGGGCTGGTCACCACGGTGGCGTCGCTGTCGCTGTCCTTCGCCTCGGTCGACGGCCCGGGTGGCGCGCTGTCGCGTCTGGCGCTGCTGATCGTGGGACTCCTCGGCGTGCTGCTGCTGGCACGCAACAAGCGGGCGGCCGCGCTGATCAGCCGTGTCTCCGAGCGCCTGCTGCGCCGGTACACCTCCCTGGACGTCAACGACTACGCCGGCCTGCTGCACATCGCCAACGACTTCGCCGTCAACCGGATCCGGGTGGCGGAGGGGCAGTGGCTGGCCGGCAAGACGCTCGCCGACGCGCGGCTGTCGGATGAGGGCGCGCTGGTGCTGGGGGTCGAGCGGGCGGACGGCATCTACCTGGGCGCCCCACGCGGGGACCTGCCGGTCGAGGCGGGGGACACCCTGCTGGTCTACGGCGCCGACGCCTGCCTGGCCGAGCTGCACCACCGGCCGGCGGGGGCCGCGGGACAGGCCGCCCACGAGGCCAACGTCGCCGCGGCACGGCAGCGGGACGCCCAGGAGCTGTCGATGGACAGCCACCGACGGCGCCGACGCCGGCGACGCTGAGGGTCGACGGTCTGCTCAACGACCGACCCGCACGTGCCGATGGACGGGACATGGCGGCGTCGGGGTTCTGGCCCACCACCCCCCGGCGGGAGTGGTGGCACCACGCCCTGGCTGCACCGCTGCTGGTGGTCCTGGTCTGGTTCCCGTTCGTCAGGGGCTCCCGTGTCCCGGTGCTGGGGTGGCTGGACCTGGCGGTCCACGAGTTCGGGCACGTCGCCTTCATGTGGCTGCCCAGGGTGGGGATGCTGGTCATGGGCAGCGGGTCACAGGTCATGCTGCCCCTGGCGCTCGCGGCAGGGCTGTGGTGGCGGTCGCAGGACCCGCTGGGGGCCGGCATCGCGCTGGCCTGGGCCGGCTCCTCGGCCCAGGACGCCTCCGTCTACATCGCTGACGCCCCGGTGCAGCGGCTGCAGCTGATCGGCGGCGTGCACGACTGGGGGACGCTGCTGGGCCCCGCGCACCTGGATGCGTTGTGGGCCGCCGACGACCTGGCCCGGCTGGTCTGGCTGGTCGGTCTGCTGCTGGCGGTGGCCGGCTGCGCCGTGGTCGCCTGGCACGGCTGGCAGCTGCGAGCCGCCCGCGACGCCACGACCGGGGCCACCCACCCCTCCAGCTGGTCCATCCGCGCCGGCGACCGCTGACGCCCGCGCCGCCCCCCCCCCACCCCTGCGAGTGACCACGACGGACGCCAGCGCCGGCCACAGCAGGCGACCGGAGCCCCACCGGCCACACACACCCTCAGGGCCACCACCCGCGTGGTCACTCGCACGGGGGGGCAGGCGACGGGCGGCGTCACACCCGGGGGCTACCGTTCGGACCGTGAGCACACTGTCCGACCTGACCGCCGACATCCTGCGCGACCATCCTGACGGCCTGCCCCTGCCCCGGCTGGTCAAGATGGTGAAGGCCGCGGGTGGTGCCGGGGCGTCGCGCGCTGCCATCGAGCGGACGCTGACGCGTGACGGGCGATTCCTGCGCGAGGACGTGCTGGGTCGGCAGACCTGGCTGCTGGACGACAGCGCCCCTGCCCCGGTCCCCCACGGCAGCACCGGGGCGCCGCCCGTGGTGGATCCGACACGCCCGCTGGACGGGCTGGCGCTGCGGGACTGGCAGGTCGACGCCTTCGCAGCATGGGCGGCCGCAGGCTGCCAGGGTGTGGTCGAGGCGGTCACGGGCACGGGCAAGACCCGGCTGGCCATGGCCGCGGTCCGGGCCTGCCTGGCCCGGGACGGCCGGGCGCTGATCATCGTGCCCACGCTGGACCTGCTGGCCCAATGGCGCGCCCAGCTGCGCGAGCACGTCCCCACCGCCCGGGTGGGTCAGCTGGGTGGCGGCAGCACCGACGACCTGCACGAGCACCACGTCGTGGTGGCCACCCCGCACTCGGCCGCTGCGGTGCCCGTCGACCTGCCGGCAGGTGCGGTCGGGCTGCTGGTCGCCGACGAGGCGCACCGGTACGGCGCGCCGACCTGGGGCGAGGCCCTGCGGCCGGCCTTCGCGATGCGGCTGGCGCTGACGGCGACCTACGAGCGCAACGACGACGGGCTGATCGACGTCCTCGGCCCCTACTTCGGCGGTGTCGTGGCCGAGTACGGCTTCGCCCAGGCCGCCGCCGACGGCGTGATCGCCCCGTTCGACATCGTGCTGGCCGGCGTCGAGCTGTCACCGACCGAGCGGACGGCCTACGACCTGGCCGACCACCGGGTCAAGGAGCACCGGCGCGAGCTGGTGTCACACGGGCTGCCCCGGTCCCCGCTGGAGCTGATCGCCGCCGCCGCGAAGCTGTCGGCGCAGGCTGAGGGACGACCGAACACGCAGGTGGGCCGCGAGGTCGTCGCCGCTCGGGCCTACCTGTCGGCGCTGCGTGGCAGGCGGGACGTGGCCGCGCAGGCGGACGCCAAGCTCGACGTGGTGCGGGCGGTCGGACCGGCGCTGCACGCCTCGGGCCAGCGTGGCCTGGTGTTCACCGACACCGTCGAGCAGGCCGAGCGGGCGGCCTCGATCCTGCGTGGTGCATCGGTGGCCGCCGAGGAGATCCATGGCGACCTGCCGGGCGAGAAGCGGCGCATCCGTCTGGCACAGTTCCGCAACGGCAACCTGC
>JBFKGB010000259.1:0-5408 GCA_041633535.1 Euzebya sp.
CAACGCCTTGCCGCCGGGCCGACACAGGCCTACGCGGGGACCAAGCGGTTGCTCCGGGCCGCCTACCAGCAGCCGCTGGAGGCCCAGATGGCCGAGGAGTCCCAGTCCATCGCCGACATCGCCCTCACCGAGGACGCCCGCGGCGGCATCGCGGCCTTCGTCGCCAAGCAGCGACCCACCTTCACCGGCCGATGACGCGCGTCGCCGTCATCGGGGCCGGCATCATCGGGGCCTCCTGTGCCTACCACCTGGCCAGCCGTGGGGCCGAGGTCACCGTGGTCGAGCGGGAGGAGGGCGTCGCCATGGGGTCGACGGGCCGCAGCGCCGCCGGCTTCCGGGCCCAGTTCGCCACCCCCCACAACGTGCGGCTGAGCCTGCTGTCGCTGAAGTGGTACGCCGCCAACGACTCGGGCTACAACCCGCAGGGCTACCTGTTCCTGATCCCCCCGGACCGCTGGGACGAGCGGATGACCCAGGTCGAGATGCAGCGCGCCGAGGGCGCCGACGTGCAGGTCCTCACCGTCGAGGAGGCCCGTCGCATCGTCGACTTCGTCCCGGACGGCATCGCCGGCGCCACCTTCGGACCGCGCGACGGGTTCGTCGATCCCGACCGGTCGGCCCAGCTGCTGATGCAGCACGCACGCGAGCAGGGCACGGTGTTCCACCGCCTGGAGACCGTCACCGGTGCCGAGCGGCACGGCGACGGGTGGCGGCTGACGACCGACAAGGACCAGCTGGACGTCGACGTGGTCGTCAACGCTGCCGGGGCCTGGTCGGCGGGCGTCGCCGAGCTCGCCGGGCTGCACGTCCCCGTCCAGCCGTTCCGCAACGACGTGTTCGTCACCGCGCCACGCGTGCGGGAACGCCCGCTGCCCCTCACCATCGACGAGCCCTCCGGCGTCTACATGCGCTCGGAGGGCGACCGGCTGCTGATCGGGCAGCACGACCACTCCGCTCCCCTGGGCTTCCTGGAGGGTGTGGACTGGGACCACCTGGACCCGATCATGGAGGCCGCCTTCGGCCGGTACCCCTGGTTCGAGCAGGAGGAGCTGGACGCCAAGGCGTCCTGGTGGGGCTACTACGAGGTCACGCCCGACTACTCACCGGTCCTCGGGCGCGATCCCGCAACGACCAACTGGGTCAACGCCACCGGCTTCAGCGGCCACGGGGTGATGCACGCACCGGCCTGCGGTCGGCTGATCGCCGAGGAGGTGCTGGACGGGCGCGCGCACACCCTGGACCTCCAGCCGTTCCGCATCGAACGGTTCGAGGACGCCGAGCTGGTCACCGAGACCGCAGTCATCTGAGTCCCGCGCGCGACCTCGCTGTTGTAGTGTTTTCGGCACGTCGGCAGCTGGCGTGCTGGCCGTCGACGGAATGTAGTTCCGGCTGCGCGTCAGCCCCCAACGCTAGGTAACACAGTGGTCACAGGTACGGTCAAGTTCTTCAACTCCGAGAAGGGGTACGGGTTCATCGCCCCCGACGACGGCGGCGACGACGTCTTCGTCCACTTCTCCAACATCGCAGGGAGCGGCTACCGCAACCTCGAGGAGGGCCAGAAGGTCACCTTCGAGGTCGGTCAGGGCCGCAAGGGCGACGAAGCCCGCAACGTCTCCCCCGCCTAGGCAAGGTACGGACAGGACGTAGGAGGTCGGCCACGAGGCCGGCCTCCGATCAGTTCAGGGCCCGTTCGGTGGTCCAGCGGTCCACGTTGGCCGCGAGCACCGCCAGCGGCACGCTCCCCTCGCCCAGCACCACGTCGTGGAAGGCCCGCAGGTCGAAGCGGTCACCCAGCCGCGACACGGCGTCCGCGCGAAGGCGTTGGATCTCCAGGCGCCCCAGCATGTAGGAGCACGCCTGGCCGGGGTACACGATGTAGCGGTCCACCTCGGCGCGGACGGAGTCCTCGGGGAGGGGTGAGAACTCCCGCATGTAGTCGATCGCCTGCTGGCGTGACCAGCCGAGGTGGTGCAGGCCCGTGTCGACGACCAGGCGGCAGGCGCGCATCGAGTCCGTGGCCAGCATGCCGAGCAGCCCCAGGTCGCCGGAGTACATGCCCATCTCGACGGCCAGCCGCTCGGTGTAGAGCCCCCAGCCCTCCGCGTAGCCGGACAGGATGCTGCCGAACCGGCGGAAGGTCGGCAGCTCCAGCTCCAGCTGCAGGGCCAGCTGGGTGTGGTGGCCGGGCGCCGCCTCGTGGAAGGCCGTCGACTCGGCCTCGGCCTTCGGCAGCACCGGGTCGGTCGTGTTGACCCAGTAGGTGCCGTACGGACGGTCGCTGGCGGGGACCTGGTAGAACGCCGCGGCGGCCCCGCGTGCCTCCACCTCCGGCACCGCCCTGACGATGCAGGGGGTGGACGGCAGCCGCCCGATCACCTCACCGACCCGTGCAGCAGCCATGTCGCACAGCTGCTGGGCGTGCGCGACGATCTCGTCGGGGCTGGCGTAGTTCAGCGCCGGGTCGTGGTGCAGCCGGTCGGTGATCTCCGCCAACGTCCGCACGCCCAGGAAGCGCCCGCCGATCTCGGCGTACTCCTCGGCCAGCTCGGCGACGATCCGCAGCCCCGTCGCGTGGATCGCCTCGGGGTCGGGGTCGGGCAGGGTGGTGTAGGTGCGCAGTGCCGAGCGGTACAGCTCGGCACCGTCCGGCAGCCAGCACAGGCCCACGCGGTCGTCGGGCCGGGCGTGGGGGTCGACCTCGGCCTCCAGGGCGTCGGCGTAGGCGACGAAGGCGGGCTGGACGACGTGGGTCCACAACCGCTCGGCACGGTCGAGGATCCCCTCCACCCCGCTGTCGGCGGCCTGCCGGACCGGACCCAGCAGGTGGGCGGTGTCGGCGTCCTGCGCGGCGGTGGTCCGGCACTGCTCGACGGCGGCACGCACGCCCCGGTGCACCGGCAGACGACCCCGGGCGACGCCGTCACGGTGCCGCTGCATCGCGTCCTCCAGGTGTGCACGGATGCCGGCCAGCCGCTGCAGGAAGTCCGCGCCCGCCTGCGCGTCGGTGATCTCGACGCGCGACAGGTAGTACAGCAGGGCCGTCTGTGGCCCGTGGTCGAAGGCGTCGACCCCGAACTCGGGCCAGGCCTGCGCGATGTGCTCGATCTCCTCACCCAGCAGCCCCAGCAGCATCGCGTGGCTGGTGCGCTCGGTGGGGGTCAGGGTGTCGACCGGGATGCCGGCGACCTCGGCGCGCAGACGGCGCGCCCGCCCGGCGACCCTCGCCTGCCCGTCAGCGGTCAGGTCGGGAAGACGGTCCCGGTGGATCGCCAGGCCGTGGTAGGTCGCCGACAGCGGGTCGGCGTCCATCTGGTGCTCGTGGAACCGCTGGGCGACGTCGGCCAGGCGCTCCGACGGTGAGGGCGTCATCGCCGACACCCTAACCAGGGCTGCTGCGGTCGTTGCCACGGTTTCACGTCGGTCGGACGGGGACGGCGTCGTTAGGCTGCCGCGCGCAGCCGCACACACGACAGGAGCACCGCATGCCGACCAACCCCGACGCGCTGGTCACGACCGACTGGGTGGCCGACCACCTGGACGACCCCGCCGTGGTCGTCGTGGACGTCGACGAGGACATCGAGGCGTACCGCCGCAGCCACGTCCCCAGGGCGGTGGGTCTGGACTGGAAGGCCGACCTGCAGGACCCGCTGCGACGGACGTTCCTGGACGCCGACGGGTTCGCCGCGCTGATGGACGCGCGCGGGATCACCCGGGACACCCATGTCGTGCTCTACGGCGGCAACAACAACTGGTTCGCCGCCTACGCCTACTGGTACTTCAGGGTCTACGGGCACCCCGCCGTGTCGCTGATGGACGGCGGGCGCAAGAAGTGGGAGCTCGAGGGCCGCGAGCTGACCGCCGAGGTGCCCCAGGTCACCTCGACGTCCGGCTACACACCCGGCCAACCCGACGCCGACATCCGCGCCCGCCGCGAGCAGGTCCTCGCCGAGTTCGTCGGGGCGCCCCCCGGCGTGGCGCTGGTGGACGTCCGCTCGCCCGCCGAGTTCAACGGTGAGACCACCGCCCCGCCGCACCTGCCGCTGGAGGCCGCCATGGTCCCCGGGCACATCCCCGGGGCCCAGAACGTCCCGTGGGCCACCGCCGTCAACCCCGACACGGGCGAGTTCCTGCCGGCCGAGCAGCTGAAGGAGCTGTACGCGGCCAAGGGGATCACCGGCCAGGAGGAGATCGTCGCCTACTGCCGGATCGGCGAGCGATCCGCCCACTCGTGGTTCGTGCTGCACGAGATCCTGGGCTACGACCGGGTCCGCAACTACGACGGCTCGTGGACCGAGTACGGCTCGCTGGTCGACGTGCCGGTCGAGCGCTAGGTCAGGCGCGGCGCCCCCACGCATGCGTAGGTTGTATGGGGTGATCCGGTCCACCCCACGCCTGCGTCGGTCGGGGCCGTCGTGACGCCGGAGGACTTCGCCCGGTTCACGCTGGACCGCAGCCGGCTGGCCGTCGTCGGGCTGCTCGCGCTGGGCGACCGCTCGATCACCGAGCTCGTCGAGGCGACGGGTCAGCAGCGGCGTGACGTCCTGGAATGGGTGGGTCTGCTGGCCGTCGAGGGGATCGCGGCCAAGGGCGACGGGCAGCGCTGGCACCTGGTGGAGGAGGCGCTGATCGCCGTCGCCGACCAGCTGCCCAGACCGCCACCACCGGCCCCTCGGGTCTTCTTCGGCATGACGACCGACGAGCAGGAGGTCCTGGCCCGCTACACCTCGGGCAACCGCCTGACCGACGTCCCTGCCAAGCGGTCCCACCGCCTGGTGGTCCTGGAGCGCCTGGCCCTTGAGTTCGAGCCGGGACGCCGGTACGAGGAGGCCGAGGTCAACGGGATCCTGTCGCTGTGGCACCCCGACTACGCCCTGCTGCGCCGAGCGCTGGTCGACGAGGGCTTCATGGACCGGGCGGAGGGGCGCTACTGGCGCTCAGGTGGTCGGGTCGACGTCTGAGTCCCGAAGAGATGTCCCGGAATCCAGCGGCCGCGAGTGTGCGGCCGTCTGGTGGGGCATCCGGGTCACGCCGACGGTCGTTGACGGCCGGATCGTCGGCGACGCCGCATGGCGACGCCACTGCAGGAGACGAGCACGGGCTGAGCACTGCATCGCCCGATCCAAGGAATGGACCGTCCTACGTGACCACCGACGGCGGGGCCTCCGCATCCTCACCCGGCGTCCGTCAGGCATCGGGGGGCTCTCGGAGGTCGGGCGGGGCGTGTTCTCGCGCCGCCGTCTTCGACCAACTGGCGCAAGACGGCGGCGCAGGGGGCTTCCTGGACCGTCGTCTTCGACCAACTGGCGCACGACGGCGGCGCTGGCACGTCTCCGTCATGTGGAAGCGGCTGATCCCAGTAGTCCGGCTCAGGCCAGGGGGTATTGGCCATCCCAGAGGGCCACGACTTG
>JBFKGB010000260.1:0-5361 GCA_041633535.1 Euzebya sp.
GCCGACGGACCCTGACGCGGTCAGGCGCAGGTCGGTCGTCTCGGTCGGCGCGACGCGGTACCAGACATCGCCGCCCGAACCGCAGGTCGGCCCGGACTCGGCGGTAGCGAACTCGGAGGTGCCGTCGACGCAGCCCGGGACGCCCAGCTCGGTGGCGTCGGCGGCGTCGTCGTTGACCGGACGCATGGGCGTCAGCACCTGCAGGGTGAACTCGCCCCCGGGGCCGAACGGCGTGGCGACCTCGATCAGGTAGGTGGTGCCCGCGGTCAGGTCGAGGTCGTGCTGTGACCCGCATCCGGTGAGGTCGGTCAGGACAGCGCTGTCGTCCCGGAGGACGCGCAGCTGCTGGTCACCCCCGGCCGTGGCGATCCGCACGTCGGCAGCCTCCTCGGGCGTGACGCGGTACCACACGCTGCGTCCCATGGAGTCACAGGACCCTGCCGCGTGCAGCTCCTCGTCGTCGAGGACGCGCGCGAAGGCGGTGGTGCCCGAGATCTCGGCCGGCAGCACGTCGATCTGCTGTGCTGCGGCGATCTCGTCGTTGACCGGCCGCACCGGGAAGCTGACGTCCAGCACGAACTCGCTGGGGCTGCCTGACTGCAGGCCGACCTCGAGCAGGTACATGTCCGTCCCCGTCAGCAGCATGTCAGCCGTGGCCCCGAAGCAACGGGTGCCGACGATGTCCCCCTCGATGTCGACGCGGTGCAGCGCCATCGCGAGCTGCGCCGGCGGCTGCCACGACAACCCCGCGAACGTCATCGCCTGCGACGCCTCGATCCGCACGTCGACGGCCTCGACCGTCGACAGCAGGTACCACACGGTGTTGCGCTCACCGTTGCCCGGGAAGCGGCACCCGGTCGGGTCGTCGACGGCGGTGGTCGCGTCGACCAGCGTGCCCGTCACCTGCGACGGGACCCCGAGGTCGATGACCTCGGCAGCGCCCCGCTCGTCGTTGGGTGGTGGCGCCTGCGCCACCGCGGTGCCTGGGACGATCATCGTCGCGAGCAGCGACAACACCCCCGACATCACGTAGAACCGAATCCGTGCCTTCGTCATCAACGTCCCCTTATGGTCTCGAAACCGGCATCCCCCATAGGAGCCGGGCCCCGCAACGCACCCCGCAGCCGTCCCCTCCCGGCATGCAGGCGCAGCACCACATCGACCGTTGCCGCTGGTGACTAGTCACCCTCCAGTCGACGGGTCGCGCACTGGCGGGGCGCTGCCGTCGACCGGTCATTGCGGCCTGGTCCATCCACCCTCGACGCCGTGGCGTCGCTGGCGGACGACGGAACGATACACGCGAAGGGTCAGGTTGTGGTGACGCTGTGCACAATCGTCGTGGTGGGGATCGTGGCCCGGTTCCTGGGCCCCCTCTGGACGTCCGGGGCTGTCATCGTGGCGGTCGGTGTCGCTGTCCTGCTGACCCCGGGGTCGGTCGTCGACAGCCCCTTCGGCGCGCCGCTGGGCTACGCGAACGCCAACGCGGCGCTGATGGTGCTGACCGCGGCGGCGGCGGTGCTGGTGGCACGGCGTTCCCGCCCGGAGTGGCTGCGGGGCCTTGGCTGGCTGGTGGCGGTGGCCGCCGCCGTGGTGCCGCTGGTGTCGGGGGCACTGGCGGCCACCGGCTCTGCGGTCCTGCTGGGCCTGGCTGTGGTGGTGAGCCAGATCCACCATGGTGGATCTGGATCACGGCGGATCGTCGTGGCGGGGGCGGCGCTGGTCGCCGCCGCGTGCTCCGCGACCGTCGCGATGGCGCTGGTGTGCCCGTGTGAGGGAGGGATCGGCCGCGCCGTCACCGACAACCGGGTGGCGCTGTGGGCCGACGCGATCGACCTGGCTGCCGCCCACCCGCTGACCGGGGTCGGCCTGGGCCGCTTCGACCAGGCCAGCCCGACCGCCGCGGCCGACGACGACCTGCCCCACGCCCACGGCGAGCTGCTGCAGACCGCCGCCGAGGCGGGCCTGCCCGGTCTGGCCCTCGCCCTGGTCCTGATCGGCGCCGTCTACGCCCACCTGGCCCGCGCGGCCCGGACCGACCCCGACGCGATCGTCGTCGCCGCCGCGATCACCGGTCTGCTGGTGCACGCCCAGGTCGACTACGTCCTGCGCTTCCCCGCCATCTGGCTGGTCGCCGCCGCCCTGCTCGTGGTCATTCCCCGACCCGGTATCCTCCCCGGCCATGAGCAGCCACGGGGGACGCGGGACGCTGAAGACACAGCTGGCACGGGTGGGCGGGTCACCACGGCCGGCCACGGGGATGACGACGCTGATCTACCACCGCGTGGGCGGGGGGACGCCGGACGAGCGTGACCTGGCCACCGCCGACTTCGCCGCGCAGTGCTCAGTGCTGTCACGCCACCGGGTCGTGCCGCTGGACCAGGCCCTGGCCGAGCTGGCCGCCGGCGATGACCGGCAGAAGGTCGTCATCACCTTCGACGACGGGTTCGCCGACGTCGAGTCCACGGCCCTGCCGATCCTCACCACGCACGGGCTGCCGTTCACCCTGTACGTCGCGACCGGCTACATCGGCGGGATGATGGCGTGGGACGGCTCGACCGCCAAGGCCCCCGGCCCGGCGCTGACGTGGGAGCAGCTCGAGCGCGTCGCCGCCTCACCCCTGGCCACCATCGGCAACCACACCCACATGCACGTGCGGCCCGAGGTGCTGACCGCCGAGGAGCTGGACACCTGCACCGAGCAGCTGCAGACCCGGCTGGGCATCACCCCTCGCCACTTCGCCTACACGTGGGGCATCCCGGTGCCGGCGATGGAGCCGGCGCTGCGCCAGCGGTTCGACAGCGCCGTGACCGGCGAGCTGGGCCGTGACCACCCCGGCGCGGACCCGATCCGGCTGCACCGCATCCCGGTCCGCCAGACCGACCCGATCGGGTTCTTCACCGCCAAGCTGACCGGCGGGCCCGCGGACGGCCTGCTGCCCGAGAAGGCCTACAGCGGCATCGTCGCCGGCGCCAAGCGCGTCGGCATGAAGGCCTGACGGCCCCCACAGCTGCCTCGGGTCGCACCTCACACCGACACGAGCGCGACTGGGTGCAGGATCACAACCCGCACCGCTACGACACCTACGAGGTGTCCCGCAATCCCTGCACGGCGTGGGCTCGCTGTATGAGCCGCTGCCAGAGGGGATCGAAGCCAAGTCGCGGCCCTCTGGTATGGCCCGGTACCCCTTGGCCTGAGCCGCACTTCTGGGACCAGCCGTCATGGACATGGTTCCACCGGTAGGAACAGGGTGCTACCATCTTCGTCATGGCGGTCAAGAAGGTCTCGGTGGCATTGGACGAGACGGTCGCTGCAGATGCTGCGACCGCGGCGCAGCGCCATGGAGTGAGCCTTTCAGCGTGGTTGAACGCCGCGGCGGAGCGCGCGTTGGTGGTGGAGGCAGGTCTGTCCGAGGTCGCTGCATGGGAGGCTGAGCACGGGGAGCTGACCGCCGAGGAGCTCGCGTGGGCGGACGCGGTCCTTGACCGCACCGTCGTCAGACAGGCTGCGTCATAGCCGATGGCGGGCATCACCTATGACACGGGTGCGTTGATCGCGGCCGAGCGAGGCGATCGACGGCTGTGGGCGCTGCACCGCCGTGCGTTGGAGAGGGGAATGGTCCCGACGGTGCCCGCCGGCGTCCTGGGCCAGGCATGGCGTGGCGGTCCCCAGGCGCAGATGTCACGACTTCTGGCCGGGTGTCGGGTCGAGGCACTGGATGAGGCACGTGCACGCTCGGCAGGTGCAGCGTGCGGGGCGTCTGCAACCGCAGACGTCATCGATGCCTCGGTCGTCGTCGGCGCCGGCGCCCGAGGCGACCTCCTCGTCACCAGCGACTCAGACGACATCACCGTTCTCATGAGCGCACTCAGGCTCGAGCTCGACATCGAACACATCTGACGTCGGCAACTCCACCACGCCGCGCGACGTCGCCTGCAGATCGTTCATCGAGGGTATGAGCGCCCATGATGCGAGGGCCGTACCGTCACGTCGATCGGGCCGTGATCGAGCGCACGGACGCGACCGGACTTCTGACAGCCCCCGCCACTGAACCGCACTGGGGTTTGATGGAGGCTCTTACGGGTGGCGGGACTCCTCGTCGGCCACGTGCAGGTCGTCCGCGGCCGGGTCCAGGTCGATCAGCGTGTGACGGCCGGGGGTGTACTCGGGCACCAGCGCGGCCAGTGAGTCCCGCGGGCGGCTGGGGTCCAGCTCCAGCTGGGCGAACGCGCCCTGCAGGGCGTCGCGGGCGACCTCTGTCCCCCCCTCCCACCGGAAGATCTTGTCGTGGAGGGTCGGGGTGGCCTCCTCGGTGTCCAGCCCCAGCTCCTCGTACAGCTTCTCGCCGGGCCGCAGGCCGGTGTAGACCAGCTCGACGTCGGTGCCCTCGGTCAGGCCCGACAGGCGGATCAGGTCACGGGCCAGGTCCACGATGCGGATCTGCTCGCCCATGTCCAGCACGAACACCTCACCACCCGTCCCCATCACCGCGGTCTGCAGCACCAGCTGCACGGCCTCGGGGATGGTCATGAAGAACCGCTTCACGTCCGGGTGGGTGATCGTCAGCGGGCCACCGTCGGCCAGCTGCTGACGGAAGCGCGGGACGACGCTGCCGTTGGACCCCAGGACGTTGCCGAACCGCACGGCGCTGTAGGCCAGCCCCTCCTGCTGGGCGGTGGCGATGACGTACCGCTCGGCCAGGCGCTTGGTGGCACCCATGACCGAGGTGGGGTTCACGGCCTTGTCGGTGGAGATCAGCACGAAGCGGCCGACGCCGGCGTGAACGCAGACGTCCACGAGGGTCTGGGTGCCCAGGACGTTGTTCTTCACCGCCTCGCCCGGGTTGTGCTCCATCATCGGGACGTGCTTGTGGGCGGCGGCGTGGAACACCACGTCGGGGCCCTCGGTCATGACGACCTCGCGCATGCGCTGCCGGTCGGTGATGTCGGCGACAGCGGGGACCAGGACGCCGGCGGGCGCCAGCGTCTGCAGCTCCATGTCGATCTGGTACAGCGCGTTCTCGGTCCGCTCGACCATGACCAGCCGGGCCGGCTCGAAGGTCAGCAGCTGGCGGCACAGCTCGCTGCCGATGCTGCCGCCGGCGCCGGTGACCATGACCACGCGCCCACGGACCAGGCTGTCGATCTCGTCGGTGTCGGTGGTCACGGGGGCGC
Organism: Euzebya sp.; assembly: GCA_041633535.1. Taxonomy (GTDB): domain Bacteria; phylum Actinomycetota; class Nitriliruptoria; order Euzebyales; family Euzebyaceae; genus Euzebya. The sequence goes on from JBFKGB010000260.1 coordinate 5,172, forward strand.
GGCGCAGCAGGTCCTCGAGCTCGACCGGACGCAGCCGGGACAGGTTGACCTGGCCGTCGGCCAGCTCGCTCAGGCCGGGGATGACCCGCAGCTCGACGCCGGCGTCGCGGCACACGCTGCTGATGCGCCGGACCAGCTCACCGGATGGCCGCGCGATGGTCAGCAGGACCTGCCCGACGCCGTGCTGGCC
>JBFKGB010000261.1:0-5346 GCA_041633535.1 Euzebya sp.
GAGGGCGCGGGCCAGCCCCAGGATCGCGCCCATGACCTCGCCGGCCTGCTCGTCGTGCCCCAGCCCGCGGGCGAAGGACTGGTCCACCTTGACCGCGTCGACCTGCAGGTCCGCCAGGCGGGCGATGGAGGAGTACCCGGTCCCGAAGTCGTCGATCACGACCCGTAGCCCCATGGCCCGGGCGGCGGCGACCACCTCGCGGGCCATCGCCAGCCGCGCCATGAACATCGACTCGGTGATCTCCAGGGCGATCAGCTCGGCAGGGACGTCGTGGGCACGCAGGCCCTCGCCGATGACGGTCAGCAGCTCGGGGTCGGTCAGCTGGACCACCGACACGTTGACCGACACGACCAGCGGGGTCCCGGCCCGCAGCCACTCGCCCGCCTGACGGATCGCCGAGGTCAGCACCCAGCGCCCGAGGGGCACGATCAGCCCCGTCTCCTCCGACACCTCGATGAAGCGGGCGGGCAGCACCAGCCCGTCCTGGGGGTGCAGCCAGCGCACCAGCGCCTCGGCGCCCGTCACCGTGCCGGAGCGCAGCGACAGGATCGGCTGGTACCGCAGGTGCAGCTGGTCCTGCACGATCCCCTCGCGCAGCGCGCTCTCCAGCTGCAGGCGGTCGTTGGCGCGGGTCCGGATGGTGTCGTCGTACAGGACGTGTGACCCCCTCCGCCTGGCCTTCGCGACGTACATGGCCGCGTCGGCGTTGCCCAGCAGCTCCTGGGCGTCCTCGGTCGTCGGCAGGTCGGCCACCGCCACCCCGATGGAGGCCGACAGGTGCAGCCGGGTCCGACCGGCGTCGACCGGCTGGGCCAGCGCCGCCCGCAACGACTCCACGGTGCGCGCCACGAGTGGACCGGTCGGGTCGGGCAGCATCACGGCGAACTCATCACCCCCGAAGCGGGCGATGAGGCCCCCCTCGGGCAGGGCGGCGGCCAGCCGGCGCCCCACCTGCGCCAGGACACCGTCGCCGGTGGCGTGCCCCAGGCTGTCGTTGACGACCTTGAAGTCGTCCAGGTCGAGGAAGGCGACCGCCACCTGTCCGCTCCCCTGGTCCAGGCGGCCCTGCAGCTCGTCGATGAAGCGGGCGCGGTTGGCCAGCCCGGTCACGTCGTCGACCTGCAGCGCCCGGGTCATGGCCGTCGCCGCCCGCCCGCGCTCGATGGCCAGCGCGACGAGGGTCGCGGCGGCCGCCACCACGTCCAGCTCCTCGGCGTCCGGCTGGTGGGGGACGGTCCGGTACACCGCGAAGGTCCCCAGGACCTCCCCGGTCGCGGTCGTGACCGGCTGGGACCACACCGACCGCAGGCCGTGCCGGGCCTCGACCCACTGGAACGCGGTCGTCCGGTGGTCGGTGCGGACGTCGGTGACGACGACCGGCATGCCGGTCGCCGCCGCCGTCCCGCAGGCGGCGATCCCGTCCCCGATGGGCAGGCCGTCGAGCGCCGTGCGGTAGTCCGGGGCCAGGGACGGGCCGGCCGCGTCCCGCAGGACCTGCCCGTCGGGGTCGACCAGCAGCACCGAGCACAGCGCTCCAGGGAAGCGCGCCTCGATCATCCGGCACTGCCGGTCCAGGGTGACCGCCAGCGGTTCGCCGCCGACGATGCGTCCGAGCGACAGGCGGTGTGCGGCCAGGTCGCTGCCGACGGGGCCCGAGCCGTCCTGCGTGGCTGTGGTGGGAGGACTCGACGGCATTGCCGGACGCTAACAAACGGTGGGCCGACCGGACAGCGGCCGACCGGCCCACCGGAGGGTCAGGCCGACCGGTTGGGCGGCTGCAGGTCGGCGGGCACCCAGCGGCCCTCCCCGTCCATCACGATCTGACCGGAGTCCTCCAGCGTCGTCAGCGTCGCGTCCAGCCAGTCGACGTCGACGTCCATCCGGCCCGACAGCTCTGCGAGCGTCGCCGAGCCACCGCGCCGCAGCTCGTCGACGATCGGGTGGTCCGCGGACCCGGTCGGGGCCACCACCCATCCTCCGGCGACGGGCTGGTCCAGCTGCACCGCGGTGCCGTGCGCCATCGTGGCGATGATGCCGCCGCGCAGCACCTCGATCTCGAAGCGGACGCCCACGACGGCGTGGGCCTGCAGGTCCGCGGCGTGACGCCGCAGCTCGCGCACGCAGGTGACGCGGCCGTCCAGCAGCTCGGAGTCGAACTCCTCCGCACGGTCGTCCAGGGCATGGCGGACATCGTCGGCGAGCCCGCGCAGCAGACCTGATGAGCGCACGTGCTCGGCGAAGACGGGACCCAGGTAGCGGATGACCCCGCGGCCCTCGACGGCTTCGGTGGTGGTGACAAGGACGTCGGCGTGTCGTTCGTTCATGGGCGCCAGTCAACACCCCTGCCGCCCGACACGACGGATGCGTGAGCAACATCCACCATGGTGGATGTGGCTCAGTCCATCGCCGAGGCGTCCTCGGTGAACACGACGCCGAGCCGCCGCAGGGACTCGTCCAGCACCGCCATCACCGCCAGGGTGTCCTCCAGCGGCATCACCGTGCTCTCGGTCGCGCCGGCGGCCAGGCAGCGGTGCACCTCGTCCAGCTCGTGGCTGTAGCCGGCGCCGACGGCGGGCATCACGATGTCCTCCGTCGTCGTCACCGACCGGGAGTCGACGGCGCGGTGCAGCCGGAAGCGGGTGGCGTGGTGGAAGCGGGGCGGGACCTCGATCCAGCCGTCGGTGCCGAACACCGCCGCCCCACCGGGCATCGGGGACAGCAGCGAGCACGAGCCGACCCCGTGCCGGCCGTCTGCACAGCTCCACAGCATCGTCGCCTCGGCGTCGACCCCACCAGGGCCCTGCACCCCCGCGACCTCGAGCGTCTGGGGCACACCGCCCAGCACCATCTGCAGCCATGCTGCCGGGTAGACACCCAGGTCCAGCAGCGCCCCTCCGCCCTGGGCGGGGTCCCACAGCCGGTCGGTCGGATCGTGGGGGACGCGCAGGCCCAGGTCCGCCCGGACCGACCGGACCTCGCCGATCGCCCCCTCCGCCAGCAGCTCGCGGATCGCCACGACCGCCGGCTGGAAGCGGGTCCACATCGCCTCCATGACGAAGACGCCGGCGGCGCGGGCGGCGGCGACGACCTCCTCGGCGCCGTCCAGGGTGCACGTGAAGGCCTTCTCGACCAGCAGGTGCTTGCCCGCCTGGATGGCGGCCAGCGCGATCGCGTGGTGCTGGCGGTGCGGCGTGGCGATGTACACCGCGTCGACGTCGGGGTCGGTCAGCAGCGAGGCGTAGGACCCGTGGGCGACTGGTGCGCCGTGTCGGCGGGCGAAGTCGAGGGCCCGGTCCCGGCTGCGCGACGCCACCGCGTGCAGCACGCCGCCGTCGGTCAGCGCCAGGTCGGCGACGACGCCCTCCGCGATCCGGCCGGGGCCGATCACGCCCCAGCGGACAGGACGGTCGGTGATGGGCTGGTAGGTCGGCACGGTGCTCCCCGTTGGACGGCTGACGACGGACGGCGACGAGTGTCGCAGACGGGGCTCACGGCCGACTGCACGAGCTCAGCCGGAGCGTGGCTCCCACGTGAAGCGGGTCCGCACGACGACGAGCGCGACCAGACCCCATGCCACGACCACACCCAGGCGGGCCCACGGCACCCCGACGTCCAGCGCCGGGTTCAGCACGTCCGACAGCGCGGTCACCGCCGGCCGCAACGGCAGGACGTCCGCGACGCGCTGCAGCACCGGGGGGAGGGTCCCGACCAGGAAGACGTCGGAGACGAACCCCAGCGGCAGGAGGGTGCCGTTGGCCATCGCCGGGACCGAGCTCGCGGTCGGGGCCAGCGCCACCAGGGCCAGGCCCAGCAGCGTGAAGGTCGCCAGCGCCACGACGATCACGACGAGGGCCAGCGGGATCCGGGCGACCGGCACCTCGACGTCGAGCAGGGCGACGCCGACGACCAGCACCAGCACGGTGGTGGCAAGGCCCAGCGCGATGGCGGCGCCGATGCGTCCGGCCACGAACACGCCGAGGGTCAGCGGTGTCCCGCGGACGCGCTTCAGCACCCCCTGCTCGCGCTGGATCGCCAGGCGTTCGGCCAGCTCGGCGTAGGTCGAGGTCGCGATGCCGAACACCGCGAGGGCCGGTGCCAGGTGCTGGGCCAGGACCACCCCTCCCCGGTCGTCCAGCGTGGGCGTGCCGAACACCCCGACGAACAGCAGCAGCATGACCACGGGGAAGGCGAGGGTGAAGAACGCGGAGGAGGGGGTCCTGACGATCGCGGTGGTCCCCGCCCGGACCTGCGCCAGCAGCAGGCGTGCGGTGGAGGCCGATCCCACCTGGACCGCCCCCGACGCCGCGTCGGTCAGGTCCACGACCCGCGGGGCGGGCGCGGGCGCGCGCCGTGACGGGGCCGGTGCCTCCCAGGCGAACCAGCGGGTGGCCACCAGGATCCCGCCGACACCCCACACGGCCATCAGCGCCAGGTGGGACCAGATGAGTCCGCTACCGGGGGTGAACGGGTTGAACGTCTCGCCCATCGCGTTGGCGAAGGCCTTCAGCGGGAAGATCCCGCCGACCACCTCCAGGGCACGCGGCAGCCCGTCCCCGACGACGAAGACGTCGGAGACGAAGGCGAGGGGGACCAGGGTGGCGCTGGTGATCGCCTGGGTCGCCGGGCTGGTGCGGGCCAGGCTGGCGACGGCGAACCCCAGCGCGGCGAAGCAGGCGATGCCCACCAGCGCGGTCAGCAGGGCCGCCGGCAGCTTGCCCGTCACGATCTGCACGTCCAGCCGGACCACGCCGTACAGCACCATGATCGCGATCCCGAGCAGACCGACCGCGGCCCCCGAGAGCACCCGACCCCCCAGCAGCGCGGCCGTGGGGACCGGCAGGGAGCGCTGGCGGCGCAGCACGCCCTGGTCCCGGTCCTCGGCCAGGCCGATCGCGAGGGTCTGGTAGGCCGCGGTCGCTGCCGCGTAGGCACCGATGGCCGGCGTCAGGAACTGCGCGATGCGCACCCCGCTGCGCGACTCCACGACCTCGTTGCCGACCAGCGCGCCGACGAGCACCAGGAACACCAGGGGGAAGGCCAGGGTGAAGAACGCCGCGATCGGTGTGCGCACGAACACCGTGGTCCGGGCACGCGCCTGACGCAGCATCAGCCCGGGTAGGGACCGTCGTCCCTCCTCGACCCGGTGCGCCGCCGTGGACGTCATGGACGTCGGCCGGGGGCGACGAGCTCCAGGTAGGTCTGCTCCAGCGTCGGCCGTCGGACCTCGAGGCCGTCGAGGGTCACGCCGGCACCGACCGCCCATGACGTCAGCTCGTGCAGCGTGCGTGTGGGCTCGGCGCTGCGGACGTCCACCCAGCCGTCGCCGGCGACCGTCGCAGCGGCCCC
>JBFKGB010000262.1:0-5310 GCA_041633535.1 Euzebya sp.
CGGTCGAGGAGACCCCCGCGGCCCCCGCTGAGGCGACTCCGGTCGAGGAGGCCCCCGCGGCTTCCGCTGAGACCCAGGCAGCGGAGGCTGCCGTCGAGGACGCCCCCGAGGCACCGGCGGACGAGGCCCCCGCGGCCCCCGCAGAGCAGGCCCCCGCAGAGCAGGCCGCTCCGGAGCAGCCCTCCGAGGCCGCCACCGACGCGCCCACCGAGGCGGCCACCGAGCAGACGGCCGAGGCCGCCACCGATGCGCCGAAGAAGGGCAAGAAGAAGCGCGGCAAGAAGGGCGGCGGTGACGCCAAGGCCGCGGACAAGCCGGCCGAGTCGAAGAAGGCCTCCGGTCCGGACCCGCAGGCCATCATCAAGCGGATCGGGACCACCAGCGAGGCCGCGCTGGCCTACGTGCAGAGCCCCGACCCCAAGCTGAGCCGCATGTCCCGCAAGCACCGCGAGGCGGTCATCACCGACATCCCGCCGGTCACCGCCGGTGCGCTGCTCGGACCGGACGCGCTGTGCCGGCACTTCCTGGCCAGCGCCGCCTCGGGTCGGTACCAGGACCTGTTCTTCCTGTGGGACCTGTTCAAGCTGTTCCCCGAGGAGTGCAAGCCCGTCCTGGCGCAGCGTCAGCGCGCACAGGAGAAGGCGCGCGCCAAGCTGCGCACCGCCACCCACCTGGGTCTGCTGGGCGACGCCTCCCGTGTCGCCAGTGACATCGACCGGGCCTCAGGCCTGCCGTGGCGCTGGCTGAAGGAGACGCTGGACCCGATGGGCCCCGCGATCGTGCAGCGTCCGGCCGTCCTCGCCGCGCTGATGCGGCGCGACCCGTCCTACGCCGCCGAGCTGCCCACCGAGCCCAGCGACCGCTGGCTGGCCGAGGCCGCTGGCCTGCGCGAGTCCGGCGCCGACGTGCCCGAGGGCATCGACTCCCTCCTGGGCGCCAACGCCGACCGTCTGCCCGCCACCGTCGCCACGCTGTCGATGGTCCAGTCGCAGTACCCCGACCGGGTGCCGGCGCTGATCGACCGCGTCGACCTCGAGGCCCGCGACATCGGCGCCACCATGGCCTGGGCACGCGACCACGGCCACGAGGACCAGCTGAAGGGCCGCATCGCCCAGACGGTGACCGACGCGGCCGCGCGTGACCGCGCCGAGGGCCTCGCGACGTGGCGCCGCTGGCGCGACCTCGGCGTCGAGCTGCCCATGCCGCAGTCCCTGACGGCCCCGAACCTGGACGGGCTGGACCTGGGACGCCCCGAGTCCGCCGAGCTCATCAAGGTGATGGTCGATGGCGGGGCCGACCTCGACCCCCAGGCGATCCTGGACCAGGTGGCCGCCGACAACCGGATGCTCGGCGAGAAGGCCTTCGAGGCGTTCGTCTGTGCCGGCTTCGATGACGTCCACCTGCCCCTGGCGCTCGAGGGCAACCCCATGGTGCGTCCCGAGACGCGCTGCCCGTCCTGCCAGGCCTGGACCTGGGTCCGACCGGGCCTCGAGAAGCGCTGCCCGCGTGGCGGCTGCCCCCTGCGCAGCCAGGAGGTCGTGGCGACCCCCGAGGACGCCGCGGCCGCCGTCGACGCTGCAGTCGCCGCAATCGACGCGGGTGCAGCGGCCGTCCCCGAGGCGCCTGCCGCCCCGGCACCCGCACAGCCACGGCCCGCTCCGCTGCCCGACGCAGCCCCGGCCGCAGAGGCCACCGACGCAGCCAAGGCCGCAGAGGCCACCGACGCAGCCCCGACAGCTGAGGGCACCGACGCAGCAGCCCCGGCAGAGGGCACCGACGCCCCCGACCCGCAGGGGACCGACGCCCCCACCTCCTGAGGTGCAGGACGCCACCCCCTCCGTCCCTGACGGGCGGAGGGGACCGCGAGACAGGATCGACCGATGACCTCTGACGCCGTCCGGATCCGCTCGGTGGAACCCGAGTTCCCCGCCCTGCACTCGCGGACCCAGGGGTTCGGTCTGGGGACCCCCAGGCAGATCACGCTCGGTGCCGACCGCGTGCTGTTCCTGCGCGGCGAGGCCGACCACCCCCGCCAGTCGCTGTGGATCAGCGACGCCGACGGTGAACGGGTGCTGGTCGACCCCGAGACGGTCATGCCGGCCGCGGATGCCGACATCCCGCCCGAGGAGCTCGCCCGACGCGAGCGCGCACGGGAGCGGGGCAGCGGTGTCGTCCGCTACGCCTGCGACGACGACGTCAGCCACGCCGTGTTCAGCCTCGGCGGCAGGCTCCTGGTCACCGACACCACGACGGGCCAGACCGAGCTGCTGGCCGTCGATGGTCCGGTCGTGGACCCCCGGCCCGATCCCACCGGTCAGCGGATCGCCTACGTCGAGGGGGAGGCGCTGTGGACCGTCCGCCTGGACGGCACGAACGCACCGCGTCGGCTGGCGCACGACCCCGACCCCAATGTCAGCTGGGGGCTCGCGGAGTTCGTCGCCGGTGAGGAGATGGGACGGACGCGCGGGTTCTGGTGGGCCCCCGACGGCCGCTCGCTGCTGGCGCAACGCACCGACGTGGCCGGCGTCCACCGCTGGTGGATCGCGGCACCCGTCGACCCCGACTCGGCACCCACGCCGATCCGCTACCCGGCCGCAGGGACGCCCAACGCCGAGGTCACCCTGGCGCTGCTGACCCTCGAGGGGCTCCAGACCCCGGTGGAATGGGACCGTGACGCGTGGCCCTACCTGGCGGACGTCCGCTGGGCGGAGGGGCACGAGCCCGTCCTGGTGGTGCAGAGCCGGGACCAGGAGGAGCTGGCGCTGCTGGACGTCGACACCGCCACCGGCACCACGTCGGTGCGCAGCCTCGAGCGCGACACGCCCTGGATCGAGCTGATCGACGGCTCGCCCAGCTGGATGCCCGACGGCCGCCTCGTCCGCGCGGTCCAGACCGACGACACGCGCCGTGTCGAGGTGGGCGATGAGCTGCTCGGTGACCACGACCTGCTGGTCCGCTCGATCGTCGGGACGACCGACACCGCCGTCATCGTGACCGCCGACGTCCGCTCCAGGCCGTGGTGCACCGTCGTCGCCCGCATCACCACCGACGGTCGCACCGAGCTGCTGAGCGACCCCCACGGCGTCGCCGACGCGACGATGGGGGGCGGCCGCCTCGCCATCTCGCAGCGCACCCCCGACACGACCGCGGTGACCGTGACGATCGACGACGGCACGAGCATCGCGTCGGTCGCGATGCCGGCCCCGCCGCTGCCCGTGGTGCGCCACGCCCCGGTGGGCCGCTGCGAGGAGATCGTCACCGAGCTGTTCACCCCTGACTGGTGGACGCCCGCCGACGGCCCACTGCCCGTGCTGCTGGACCCCTACGGCGGGCCCGGCGCCCGTCGCGTCCTGGGTGCCGGCGCCGCCAACCTGACCTCGGCGTGGTTCGCCGCGAACGGCTTCGCGGTCCTCGTCACCGACGGCCCCGGCAGCCCGGGCCACTCGCTGTCCTGGTCGGCACGCATCGCGGGCGACCTCGCCGGGCCGACCCTGCAGGGACAGATCGACGCCCTGCACCGCACGGCCGAGCAGCACGTCGACCTGCTGGACCTCCAGCGGGTGGCCATCCGCGGATGGTCCTTCGGCGGCTACCTGGCCGCCCTGGCCGTCCTGCGGCGACCCGACGTGTTCCACGCGGCCGTCAGCGGTGCACCGGTGACCGACTGGCGCCTGTACGACACCCACTACACCGAGCGCTACCTGGGGCATCCCGACACCGCCGGCATGGCCTACGACCGGTCGTCGCTGATCGCCGACGCGCCGGCGCTGTCCCGCCCCCTCCTGCTGATCCACGGGCTGGCGGACGACAACGTCGTCAGCGCCCACACGCTGCGGCTCAGCCGGGCGCTGCTGGAGGCCGGCCGGCCCCACGAGGTCCTGCCGCTGAGCGGCGTCACCCACTTCACCCCCGACGAGTCGGTCAACACCAACCTGCTGCTGCTGCAGCTGGACTTCCTGCGACGGGCGCTGTCGCTGTAGCGGACCTCGCTACCCTGCACGCCATGTACCGCGATGACGTGTGTGCCGTGTGCGGCGAGTCGCTGCCGCCGGACCATCTGTACTGCCGCGAGCACGCGGCGATCGTCGACGACATGCTGCACGAGATCGGCGAACGGCTGCCGCGTCTCGTCGAGGACCTGGGGCGGGTCGCGGAGCTGCTGGGCAGGGTCGCTCCCGAGACCTGGGACTTCCTGGCCGAGCAGACCGACGAGGACCCCTTGTGGCCGCCACGGCCCCAGCTGGTGGTCACCACCGACGGCGAGGACCTGGACGTCGACGTCGACTCCGAGCCCGGGAAGGTCACCGTGTCGGTGACCGCCGACCTCGCGGTCCTGCTCGCCGACCTCGCCGGGGCGCTGGACCGGGCCGGTGTGGCCGACCTCGCCGACTCCGCCGGACGGGCCCAGGACGCCGGCGCGACGCACTGACGATGACCCGCGTCGACGAGGCCGACGGCTCTGGTCCCCGGACAGCACCCGGACGGGCCGTGGTGACCGGCGGGTCGGGCTTCATCGGGCGTGCCCTGGTCCAGCGGCTCGCGGCGGACGGCTGGGAGGTGGCCGGCGTCGACGTGCGTCCGGGCCCCCTCGTGGTGACCGGCGACGTGACACGCCCCGGCTCGTGGACCGCCCTGCTGGAGGGCGCCGACCTGGTCGTGCACGCCGCAGCCCTCGTCGGCGACGTCGGTGACACGCACGACCACTGGGACGTCAACGTCGGTGGCACCCGGACGGTCACGCGGGCCGCGGCCGAGGCCGGGGTCGGCCGGGTCGTGCACCTGTCGTCCGTCGCCGTGCTGGGCCGGGAGTTCCCCGACATGGCCACCGAGGCCCAGCCCGTCCGCATGACGGGCAACCCCTACACCGACTCGACCGTCGCGGGCGAGCACGAGGCGCTGCAGGCGGCAGCACGTGGCCTGCCGCTGACCATCCTGCGGCCGGGCGAGGTGTACGGCCCGCACTCCACACAGTGGACGGTCCGGGTGGTGAACCTCATCCGCAAGAACCTGTTCGTCCTCATCGACGGGGGCGGGGGGATCCTGTCCCCGACCTACGTCGACGACCTGGTCGAGGCGACGCTGCGGGCGGCGACCGCGCCGGCAGCGGTCGGCGAGATCCTGCACGTCACCGGCGGGCAGGGCGTGACGGCAGCCGAGTTCTTCGGCCGGTACGCCCAGATGCTGGACCGGTCGTTGCCGTCCCTGCCGCTGGCGGCCGCCAGGTCGCTGACGCGCACCGCCGAGCGTGTCATGCGGCCGCTGGGTCTGGCACCGCCCTTCTCGGGGCGTGCGCTGGAGTCGATCTCCCAC
>JBFKGB010000263.1:0-5285 GCA_041633535.1 Euzebya sp.
ACCGACTTCTCGACCGGCTCGGTGGGACTGGGCGCCGTCGCGCCGCTGTTCAGCGCCCTGACCCGCCGGTTCATCGACAGCCGGGCCGACGTCGGCCCCGCGGCCCGGTTCATCGCCACCGTCGGCGACGCCGAGCTCGACGAGGGCAACGTGTGGGAGGCCATCGCCGACAGCGCCACCGCGGGCCTGGGCGGCTTCACCATGGTCGTGGACCTGAACCGCCAGAGCCTGGACCGCGTCATCCCCGGCATCACCGCCACCCGGATGCAGCGGTTCTTCGCCAACGCCGGCTGGCACGTCGCCGAGGCCAAGTACGGCCGCCGGCTGACCGCCGCGTTCGCCGAGGAGGGTGGGGATGCCCTGCGCGCCCACATCGACGGCCTGTCCAACGAGGCCTACCAGGCGCTGTTCGCCCTCGACGGTCCGGCGCTGCGTCAGGCGTTCCTGGGGGGAGGGGCGGATGCCGCCGTCCGCCGGATCGCCGACGCCCACGACGACGAGGCGCTGAAGGCGCTGGTCACCGACCTGGGCGGGCACGACCTGGGCGTCCTGCGCGAGCAGCTGCGGGCCTGCGACGCCGCCGCCGACACCCCCAGCGTCCTGTTCGCCTACACCGTGAAGGGCTGGGGCCTGCCGATGGCGGGGGACCCCCTCAACCACGCGGCGCTGCTGACCCCCGCCCAGATCGACCGGCTGCGCACCGACGTCGGGCTGACCCCCGACACCGAGTGGGACCGCTTCGACCCCGACAGCCCCGCCGGGCAGCTGTGCGCCCGGGTCGGGGCCGAGGTCAACAACGCCCCGCCGCAGCCCCGTCCCGACCTGCCGATACCGGTATCGGCGCGGCCGGCGACGACGAAGGGCAGCGTCAGCACCCAGGAGGCCTTCGGGCGCATCCTGACCAGCCTGGCCGACGTCGACGGTGTCGCCGAGCGGCTGGTCACCACCGCGCCGGACGTGTCGATCAGCACCAACCTGGGCGGGTTCATCAACAAGCTGGGCGTGTACGCCCCGACCGAGGTCGACACCCACGGCGGCGCCGACCGGCTGCTGAAGTGGGCACCCGGCCCGACCGGGCAGCACATCGAGCTGGGCATCAGCGAGATGAACCTGTTCATGCTGCTGGGCCAGCTGGGCCTGGCCCACGACCACCACGGCCACCACCTGCTGCCGATCGGGACCGTCTACGACCCGTTCGTCCTGCGCGGCCTGGATGCCCTGGTGTACGGGCTGTACAACGCCAGCCGGTTCATCGTCATCGGCACGCCCGCCGGGGTGACGCTGGCGCCCGAGGGCGGCGCGCACCAGTCGACCATCACCCCCTCGGTGGGTCTTGAGCTGCCCGGCCTGCACTACGCCGAGCCGGCCTTCGCCACCGAGCTGGACTGGCTGCTGTGCGACGCGCTGCGCGCCCTGGGTGCCACGGACGGCGAGTCGACCTACCTGCGGCTGTCCACCCGCCAGCTGGACCAGGCGCCGTTCGCCGCGGCGCTGGACCGCCAGGGGGAGGCGCAGCTGCGCACCGACGTCCTGGCCGGCGGGTTCCGGCTGGTGGAGGGGTCCACGACCGAGGGTCCGGGCATCACGCTGGTCACCACCGGGGTCATGGCGCCCGAGGCGCTGGCCGCGGCCACCGAGCTCGAGGCCGAGGGGGTGGCCACCACCGTCCTGCAGCTGTCCAGCCCCGACCGGCTGTACCGGTCGTGGCGGTCCTCGCTGACCGTGGGGGAGGGGCGGGTCCAGCGCACCGACGGGCACCTGCAGCGGCTGGTGCCACCGGCCGAGCGGTCCCGTCCCCTCCTCAGCGTGCAGGACGGCGCCAGCCACTCGCTGGCCTGGCTGGGCTCGGCGCTGGGCATCCGCCAGCACGCCCTGGGCGTGGACCGGTTCGGCGAGTCCGGCACCGTCGCTGACCTGCACGACGCCGTCGGCATCTCCGCCCCTCACATCATCACCGCCGCGATCGCGATGCTGTGACCGCGGACCAGGATCCACCATGGTGGAACCTGCTCACCCCTCGGCCGCCCCTCAGCCACCGCTGGTCTCAGCGCTGCTGGCCGATCGCGGCGGCACGTTCGCAGACGGCCAGGATCTGGTGGGCGCGCTGGATCTCGCTGTCCAGGAACCGGTAGTCGCGGCGCAGCACCAGCACCCCGTCGGCGACCTTCAGCCGCAGGACCTTGCGGTTGCGCTTCGTCGGCCACTCGTGGTCACCGACGACCTCGGCGGTGTCGGCGCGCAGCAGCCCACCGATCAGGGTCGGCAGCCCGTCGGCCGGCACCATCGCCCCGCTGAGCAGCGCGTCGATCCCCGTCGCCAGGCGGGCCGTCGCATCGCCCGGCACACCGCGTGACGGCGCGGTGTGGATGATCCGGGTGTCCTCCAGCACGCCGATGTGGTCGACCAGCGTCGTCAGGTCCACCGTCTCGACCCACAGGTCGTCGATGACGGTGTCGGGGGTGGACTCCACGACCTCGACGGCCTGGATGTCACCGCCGGCCTCGCCGATGGCGCCCGCGAGCGTCGCCAGACGCCCGGGGACGTCGGGGATCTCGACGCGCAGGAAGACCTCCATGGGCCGAAGCGTGCCACGCCGCCTTTACGGGCGTGTGACGCCCACACAGAGAAACCTGTGTTTCAGCGACGGACGACGCGGTATGGTCCGGACTAGTCCAGACGAACTGCATGCGCCCGCCCCCCGCGCCTGCGTCACACGACAGACGCCTTCCAGGAGGGGATGAGCCATGGACACCCATCCGTCCACCGACGAACCGCTGGTCATCACGCTGCGCCGCGACTCCTTCGAGTGCCCGCGCTGCGGCACGATCGTGGTGGCCACCGACGACCTGACGATGGACCTGGCCCGGTCGCACGCCTGCCGATGAGCGGGACGATCGGGTGGCACGTCCACCACGACGGCGAGGGGCACCTGGCCCGCGCCCGGGCGGTCGCCGCCCACCTGGACGACGTGACGCTGTTCCGCAGCTGGCCGGGACCTGACGTGTTCTGCCTGCCCGTCGACGCCGCCACCCCGGCCGCGACCCGCCACCGCCTGGCGATCCTCAGCACCTGGACCGCCCTGCACGACCCCGTGCGCTTCGTCATCGACGAGTCCGAGGAGGTCACGACGCTGATGCGGATGCTGCAGGTGCCCACCACCGTCGTGCGTCGTCGTGGCACCCGGCCCCGGGGGCACCAGGTCGACCAGATGCTGGGTGCCTCGACGCTGCTGGCGACCTTCCCGTCGTGGCTGGAGTCACCCACCACCCATCCGGCCGTGGTCGAGCGGACCGTCTACGCCGGCGGGCTGTCCCGCCACGACGGCAGACGCCATGACCGCGCCAGGGCCCGGGACCGGCTGATGATCGACGAGGACGACGCGCTGGTCGTCGTCTACGCCGGCCACGGCATGGGGCTGGGCTGGGACGTCGTCGGCGCAGCCGCCTCGACCCCCGGCTGGCGCTGGGCCGTGTTGGGCACCGGCTGGGGCCCGCGGGTGCAGCACAGCCGCACCATCACCGGCCTGGGGTGGGTCGAGGACCCGGGGGACTGGCTGGTCGCCGCCGACGTCGTCGTCACCCACGCCGGCAGCACCGTCATGGACGTCGCGTCGGTCGGCCGTCCGATGCTGGTCGTCCCGCGGCTGGGGGGTGGCCACGACGAGCTGATCGATGCCGGCCTGCTGGAGGACACGGGCGTGGCGACGGTCCGACCGGTCTGGCCCGCGGGCCCGGCGTGGGCGGACCTGCTGGACACCGTCGTGGTGTCCTCGACCGCCCGTGCCTCGCGGATGTGTGACGGGCAGGGGGCACGCCGAGCGGCGGCCCACCTGGCGGGGATCGACGTGGAACGACAGGCAGAAGTGGACCTCAGAGGGGAGTCGCTGTCATGAACTGGACCAGGGTGCTGTCCTATCCACCCCGACACCACTACGTGGACCGGCTGCACGGCCGCACCGCACGGCTGGTGCACCGCGACGAGGCCATGCCCGGGATGCCACGCTTCCTGGACCCGGCCTGGGTCACCGAGCACGCGCTGGACTTCGACGTCGCCCACCTGCACCTGGCCCGGTTCCACCCCGAGCACCAGGGGCTGACCGTCGAGGGCCTGACCGCCGTCGTCCGGGCCCACCGTCGCGCCGGCGTGGCCGTCGTGGTGACCGTCCACGACCTGGCGCTGCCGACCTGGCCGCAGGAGGACCTGAAGCTGATCGACCTGCTGCAGGCCATCGACGAGGACGTCGCGGCGGTGCTGACCCTGACACGCAGCTGCGCCGACCGGCTGGAGCAGCTGCTGGGCCGCCCTGTCCGGGTCGTCCCGTACGGCCCGCTGCTGGACACCACCGAACGTCACCGCCTGCGGTCCCACCGACGCCTGACCGAGTCGGACGCCGGCCCGCTGCTGCTGCACGCCGGTCGTCTGGAGTCCCGGCTGGCCTGGGAGGAGACCATCCAGGCGGTCATCGCCAGCACCACTGGCGCACGGCTGCGGATCCTGGTCCAGGACGACCGTGCCGAGCAGGTGCGGGCCGTCGCGGACGGGCACCCCCGGGTCCTGGTCGAGTCGGCACCCAGCTTCAGCATGCCGACGCTGGCCCGCGCCATGGCCGACGCCCGCGCGGTCGTGCTGCCCTACCGCTGGGCGACGCACAGCGCGACGCTGGAGCTGGCCACCGACGTCGGGACCCCGGTGATCGCCGCCGACGTCGGGCACCTCGCCGAGCAGCAGCCCGTGGTGGGGGTCCCCTGCACCGACGGCATCCTGGACGTCGCGGCGTTGACCGCGATCGTCGACGGCCACATCCACCCCGGACCCGCGGTGCGTGAGGTCGACCGCGAGCGTGACCACCACGCCCTGGAGAGCCACCACTCACGGCTGTACACCCAGCTGAGCCTGGGCCGGCTCGAGCTCGAGTCCGTCATCGACCTGCCCGAGGACGACGCCCGCGACCTGCCCGAGGACCTGCGTGTCGACGATGACCGCGTCGGCGTTGACTAGCCGGATCTGACCCCGCGGTCTGGTCTTCGCCGTACGTCACGTCCGTACTACTGTCAGGTCACGGTCGCGGTGGGCGACCGTACGACGGACGGGGGTCCGATGAGCGTGGCGTGGGCGCAGGGCAGGGACACCAGGGACAGCGACACCTCGGTGGTGTCACGTGGGGTGTCGGGCACCGTGGCCGTGGCGGCAGCGACGGTCTCGACCGTCGCGCTGGTGGACCCGGCCCCCGGCGTCCGCGGCGCCGTGGTGCTGCTGGGGCTGGGGTTCACGCTGACCTGGTGCGC
>JBFKGB010000264.1:0-5275 GCA_041633535.1 Euzebya sp.
ACCTGTGCGACGTCGCGCGTCCCCAGGTCGGCATCGGCCAGGGCCAGCCGCAGGGCGCGGGCCGCACCCTCCCATCCCGGCGAGGGCCGCGTCGGGTCGTGGGCGTCGTTGGAGGCCGCGTGGCCGGCCAGGCGGCCCAGGACCGGCGCGCCCCGACCAACGGCATGGGACTCGCGCTCCAGCACCAGGATCCCGGCGCCCTCGCCGGCGACGAACCCGTCACGGTCGACGTCGAACGGGCGGCTGGCGCCCGCAGGGTCGGTGTTGCGGCGTGACATCGCCCGCGAGGCGTCGAAGCCGGCCATGGTCAGCGGGTCGATGGCCGCCTCGGCACCACCGGTGACCACGACGTCCACCCGACCGGCCCGCAGCATGTCCACGGCGTGACCGATGGCGTCCGCACCCGACGCGCACGCCGACACCACACCGCTGACGGGACCACGCAGGCCGTGGCGGATCGCGATCTGTCCCCCGGCCATGTTGATCGGCAGGGCGATCGACAGGTACGGCCGGACCCGGTCGGGGCCGCGCTGCACGAGCCGACGGTGCTGGGTGGTCATCTCCCCGATCCCGCCGACGCCCGAACCGACGACCGCACCGACCCGGTCGGGGTCGACGTCGGCCAGCAGGCCCTCCTCCCCCAGCAGCCCGGCCTGGACCAGCGCCTCCTCCGCAGCGACCAGCGCCATCTGGGCGAACCGGTCGGTCTGGCGCAGCAGCTTGCGGGGCAGCCGGTCGACCAGCGGGTCGGTGACCTCGCAGGCGAACCTGACGCCGAACCCGCTGGCGTCGAACGCGGTGATCGGCCCGGCGGCCGACCGACCCTGCACCAGACCGTCCCAGAGCGCGGCGACCCCCAGCCCGTGGGGGGACACGGCGCCCAGACCGGTGATCACGATGGAGGATGACGTCATGGAGGAGGTTCGTCGGCCACGGTGCCCCGGATGACCTCAGGTGAAGCGCCGAGGGGCTGCCATACTGGCGGGTCGCAGATGGTAGCCACAGAGACGGACACGACGACGGGCGCGCCGGACACGCCCACCGCGGCGATCGAGGTCCGGGGCCTCGTGAAGACCTACGGCAGTCGCCGTGTGGTCGACGACGTCGACCTCGTCGTCCCGGCCGGTCAGGTCGTGGCGCTGCTGGGGCCCAACGGGGCCGGCAAGACGACCACGGTGGAGTGCATCGAGGGGTTCCGTCGGCCCGACGCCGGATCGGTCCGGGTCCTGGGCCTGGACCCGGTGACCGACCGGGACCGCATGACCCCGCAGCTGGGGATCATGCTGCAGGAGGGTGGGGTGTGGCAGGCCGCGACCCCTCGCGAGGTCCTGAAGCTGTACGCCCGGCTGCACCCCGACCGGTGGAACCCCGACGACCTGCTGGAGCGCCTGGGCCTGGCGGCCGTCGCCCGCTCCCGCTACCGCACGTTGAGCGGCGGCGAGAAGCAGCGGCTGAGCCTGGCGCTGGCCCTCGTCGGTCGCCCGAAGGTGCTGATCCTGGACGAGCCGAGCACCGGAATGGACCCAGAGGCCCGCCAGCAGGCGTGGGAGCTGATCCGCGAGGTGCGGCGCGAGGGCGTGTCGATCCTGCTGACGACCCACTTCATGCGCGAGGCCGAGATGCTGGCCGACCAGGTCGCCGTGATGGCACGCGGTCGTATGCTGGCCGAGGACACCCCGGCAGGTCTGGTCGCCCGCTACGCCCCGTCCGGCATCACCATCACCACCCCCTCCCGCATCGACGCCGAGGACCTGTCACGCGCGCTCGACGGTGTGCCGGTGCTGCCCGACTCGGGCGACCGCTGGCTGATCGAGGCGGACTCGGCCACCGCACAGTCGCTGATGGGCCGGATCACCGGCTGGTTCGCCGACGCCGGCCACCACCTGACCGCGATCACCACCGGTGGGGAGGGGCTGGAGACCGCCTACCTGGAGCTGACCCGCCAGGCCTTCGGCGAGCCCGCACGGCTGCCCGAGGGCAACGACGAGGTACCCGCATGATCGGACGCCTGACCGCCCAGACCGGCATGGAGCTGCGGCTGATGCTGCGCAACGCCGAGAACCTGACGGTGACCTTCGGGATCCCGACGGGGCTGCTGGTGTTCTTCAGCCTGGTGCGGGTCCTGCCGGTCCCCGACGGGACCGAGCCGGTCGCCTTCCTGGCCCCCGGGATCCTGGCCCTGTCCGTCATCGGCGCCGCGATGGTCGCGCTGGGCATCCAGACGGGGTTCGAGCGCTTCTACCTGGTCCTGAAGCGCCTGGGCGCCACGCCCCTGCGCCGGTCCGAGCTGATCGTCTCCAAGGCGCTGGCGATCCTGGCCATCGAGATCGCGCAGGTCGCCCTGATCATCGGCGTGGCCTCCGCGCTGGGCTGGCGCCCCGAGCTGGACCGCATCGCCCTGGTCGTGCCCGCCCTGCTGCTGGGCACCGCCGCGTTCGCCGGCATCGCGATGACCCTGGCGGGCCGGCTGAAGGCGCTGGCGACGCTGGCCCTGGTCAACGCGATCTTCCTGGTCCTGCTGGTGTCCAGCGGCATCATGTTCCCCCTGGACCGCCTGCCCGAGGTGATGCAGGTCGCCGCCCGGCTGCTGCCCGCGGCCCCGCTGGCGGACTGGCTGCGTGGCGCCTTCGAGGGAACCCCCATCCCCCTGGTGTCGCTGGTCACGCTGCCGGCGTGGGCCGTCGCCGCCCCGACCGTCGCCGCGCGGACCTTCCGCTGGGACTAGGCGCCCGGACCTTCTGCTGGGACCAGGCGTCCGGGCCGCGGATCAGCAGGTCAGGACCGAGACGACCTGCGTGGCCGTTGCCGAGGTGGCCGTGAACGACGTGCCCGTGTCAGTGCGGATGCGGTAGTCGTAGGTGCTCAGGTAGCTGACCGCCGTGTCGGTGTAGCCGGCGTCGCCGGCCCCGACGACCGCGAGGTCGCTGAACCCGCCCCCGTCGACCTGCCGCTGGATGGTCTGGCTGACGTCGTTGGTGGAGGTCGACGGTGTCCAGGTCAGGCCCACCTGTGGGTCCGAGATGGGCGTGCTGCAGGTCGTCGCCAGGCCGGTCCCCGCAGGGACCGGATCGGCGGCGATGGTGTTGTCGAGGTTGGCGGTCACCGCCAGGAACGCCGCATCGGTCATGGTCATCCCGACCACGGTCACACCCACCAGGGCCAGCGGCAGCGACGTGGTGGCGACGCGCCTGACAGCAGGCGCCACGCCGGAGCGTCTGCCGTACAGCAGCAGGCCCGCCAGCCCGACCATCGACACGATCGCGGGCACGTTCCCGGTCCGCACCCAGGTGATGGGGAGGGCGGCTGCCGGCAGCAGCAGCCGGCCGATCCCCACGACCCGGTCGGTGGGGACGGGCTCGTCCTCCACACGGTTGGCGTCACCCCGCAGGATCATGTTCCCGTCGTCGTCGAACCGCTGCAGGCGGTGGGTGATCAGCCCCCGCCGGTCCTCGTTGTAGGTGACGACGTCGCCCACCTCGGGCTCGGCATCCGGGTCGGCCATGATGACGTCGCCGACCCGGATGGTCGGGTTCATCGAGTCACCGACGATGGAGATCGGCCGCCACCCCAGGAACACCGCCGGCACGATCACCAGGACCAGCATCCAGATGATCAGCCACCGCAGCATGTGCAGGATGAACATCGCGATGCGGTTGGGCCACGGGGTGCCCTCGGGTATGAACGGGGGCGCCGGCACCAGGGCGGCCATCCACCGGGACGCCGCGGGTGGTGCGGGGACCAGGACCCCGGGCGCGTGGGCGGAGGACCAGCCCATCCGGTAGGACAGCGACGTCCCGGCCTGGACACCCACGACCTGACGCGGGGTCGCGGCGGGCGGCGGCGTCACGACCGGCCGGTGACGGTGCGTGGCCGGCGGTGGTGCCGACACCTGGACGCCGGTCCCACCCCCGGTCACCGGCCCCGGGACGCACGCCGCCACCCGCCGGCTGGAGCCGGCGGGTGGCTGGGGGACCAAGGGGTCCATCCGTGCGTGCGGGGGGTGGATGGTCGAGGGCTACTTGCTCTGGGTCTCCCACATGATGTCCAGGTTGCTGACCGTGTCGCCCTGGACGCTGTTGGGCGCCGAGGCGTTGATCGTGACCTGGATCTGGTAGGCACGGCTGGCGTCGGTGACCAGCGTCGGCTCCCAGGTGCCGTAGGTCGACGCGGCGTAGCTCGTGGTGTTGTCGAAGGTGTTCACGGTCCCGCTGAAGATCTGCGTTCCCACGAAGGCGCCACAGGTCGCACCGAGGTTCCCCTGGGTGATCACCACGTCGATGTAGTCCGACAGGTTGTCGCTGTCGGTGACGGCCTGCTGGGCGTACACCTTCACGATGTCGGGGTCGGTCACGCTGCCGCTGTAGGTCACGGTGATGCACTGGGTGCTGGTGGACCCGGGCACGGTCGTGGTGTTGGGCATGGTGAACAGGGCGGCGCCCGCGTCATCGTCGGTCAGGACGATCGTCCCTGCGGCGAAGCTGTTGTCGGGGTTCTCGGTCGTGTCGGTGAATGCAGCAGACGATGCGCGACCGACGAAGAGTGCGATCAGCAGCGCAGCGAAGACTGCAGCGAACAGTTGGGTGCGGTCACGTCGTGTTGTGCTCATACATCGTGTGTCGGTGCGTTCGCAACCGTACTGAGGGACCGAACACAGAATGACCCGGACGGGCTAGTCATCCTGCCGAGGGTGGTGTTCCCATCACGCAGGGGTGGTTCAGGCCCCGATGACGACGTCGGCCGCCAGCGCGAAGAGCAGCAGCCCGAGGTAGGCGATGGAGAAGCGGAAGACCTTCATCGCGGGCGCGTGGACGGTCTCGTCGTCCGGCGCCGGGTTGGCCACACCGACGCGGTGCAGCTGCAGGGCCAGCTGGGCGAACCGCAGGCCCAGGACCAGCGCAGCCACCAGGTACAGCACGCCGGCGTCGGCCACCAGCCCCAGCGCCAGCGAGAAGCCGACCATGATGAAGGTGTAGCCGACGATCTGGCGGGTGGTCTCCACCGTGCCGGCCACGACGGGCAGCATCGGGATCGACGCGGCGGCGTAGTCCTCGCGGTAGCGGATGGCCAGGGCCCAGAAGTGCGGCGGGGTCCACAGGAACACCACGGCGAACATCAGCCAGGCCGTCAGCGACAGCTCGCCCGTGACGGCCGACCAGCCGGCCAGGACCGGCACGCACCCTGCGGCCCCGCCGATGACGATGTTCTGCACCGTCCGGGGCTTCAGGTAGGCGGTGTAGACGATCACGTAGAAGGCGTTGGCCGCCAGGATCAGCCA
>JBFKGB010000265.1:0-5263 GCA_041633535.1 Euzebya sp.
CCTGCTGGACTCCCTGGACGGCGTGGTCGACGGGGTCATCGGGGGCATCGCCGATGGTGACCTCGCCGCGGTCGTGGCGGCCCTGACGGGCGCCACCGGCAGCATCGAGGGCATCGTCACCGGGATCATCGGTTCGGCGGCCCCCGAGGGTGCTGAGCCGGGCGACATCACCGACATCGTCGGTGGGGTCATCGGCGGTCTCGGTGGATCCGGTACTGCGGAGGAGGAGCCTGTCGAGGGTGCCCCCGTCATCCCCGGGGTGGAGCTGCCGCCCGTGGACGACGTCCTCCCGCCCCTCCCCACCGTGCCGGTCATCCCGGGCCTGTAGCCCTTCCGACACCTGCATCTGACCCGCATCCACCATGGTGGGTGCGGGTCAGAGCTTTGCCAGCCAGCGTTCGCCGACCTGCAGCCGCGTCTGCAGCTGGTCGACCGTCGCGTCGGCGATCCGCACGATGCCTGAGCGGCGGTTCAGCTCGGCGTTGACGGCCCGGTGGTCCAGGTTGGCCCGCCGCGACAGGACACGGGCCAGGTCGGCGTTCAGCTTGCGCATGTGCGCCTTGGTCACGTGGCGGGCCGGCGCGGGGGCGCCGTCGTCGGCGAGGACCTGGCCGGGGACCGTCCCGGCCACGGTGGGCGGAGGGAACAGCTCCAGCGGCACGCCCTCGGCGTCGGCCTGCGGGAAGGGTGAGCTGTCGAACCACTCGGGCTCGGAGGTGTCGGTCGTCGCGGTGGCGGCGACCGCCTGGAACAGCGACATCTGCTCGGAGTCGGCCTCGGTCGCCATCGAGTCCATCGGGTCGGCGTACGGGTCGACCTCGCCGTCCTCGGGCTCGGCCCGCTTCAGCTGGTGGCGCCGTGCCTCGCTGATGCCCATCGAGTGCGCCCGCAGCCGCGGGTCGTCGGGCAGGAACATGATCGACCGCATGCCGCGCGTGCTGGGCGTGACGCGGACCAGGCGTCCGACGGCCTGGCGGAAGAACAGCTCGGTGGAGGTGGTCGTGGCGTACACACCCACACGCAGCCGGGGGATGTCCACGCCCTCCGACACCATGCGGACGGCCACGATCCAGGGGGCCGTCGACTCCGAGAACGCCGCGATCTTCGCCGAGGCCTCCGGGTCCTCCGACGTGGTGACGACGGCGTCGATCCCACAGCGGTCCCGCAGGAGCGTGGCGATGCCGCGGGCGTGCTCGGTGTCCATGGCGATGGCCAGCCCGCCGGCGTCGGGGTGGCTCTGCCGCAGCCGCATGAGCGCTGCGTTGGCGCGCGACAGCACCGACGGCAGCCACTCGCCGTCCACCGACAGGGCGGTGCGCAGCCGCTGTGCGGTCAGGGTGCGGTCCAGCTCGTCGGCGAAGGATGCAGCGTGGTGGGACCCGTCGGCAGACACCCACTCCATGTCGCCGTTGACCCGCGGGAAGTACACGGGCCGCACGACGCCGTCGGCCAGCGCGTCGGCGTAGCCGTACTCGACGTCGGGCACCGCCTCGTCGAACTCGTAGCGCACGAACGGGATCGCCTGCGTGTCCGAGCGGAACGGTGTCCCCGACAGCGCGATCCGTCGGCGCGTCCCGCCGAACGCCAGCGCGACCGCGTCCCCCCACGCCCGGTCGTCGCCGGCGTGGTGGACCTCGTCCAGCACGACGACGCCGCCCCTGGTCCGCGCGGCAAGGTCCTCCGCGGCGCTGGCGACCTGCTGGTAGGTCGTCACGATGCCGTGCATGTCGTGGCTGAAGGGGCTGCCGGTCGTCCAGTCGGGGTCCAGGTGCAGGCCCAGCCGAGCGGCGGCGCCGGCCCACTGCAGCTTCAGGTGTGCCGTGGGGGCGACGACGACGGCGGGGGCGGGCTGACGCAGCAGCTCGCCGGCCACGGCTGCCAGGGCGAACGTCGTCTTCCCGGCACCTGGTGTCGCGACGGCGAGGAAGTCCGGGTACGGGTGGGTGGCCAGCGCACCGAGGGCGCGCTGCTGCCAGGGGCGGAGGAGGAGGGCAGGCACGAGCGGATGCCAGGATGCCAGCCGTGCCCATCGACGGCCGTGCCCGGACGGCCCGACCTGTGGACGGTCGGGTGTCTCAGCAGTGCTGGCGCAGCAGCGACCGCAGGGTCGAGGCGTTGGCGTAGCCGACCTGCGGTGCGATCTGCTCGACCGTCTGGTCCGTCGTCCGCAGCAGGTGGCTGGCGCGCTCGATCCGCAGGCGCCGGATGACCGACAGCGGGCTCATCCCCAGCGCCGCCTGGGTCCGGCGTTCCAGCGTCCGACGGCTGGTGCCCAGGGCCTCGGCGATCCGTGCCATGTCGACGGGCTGTGCCAGCGTCGCGCGTGCGTGCATCTCGAAGTCGCGGACCAGCTGGTCGTCGTGCTCCAGGTGGTCCAGCACCAGGTAGGCCGCCTGTGATGGCCGCTGGTCGATGACCAGCAGGCGGGCGACGTGGTCGGCCAACGCCGGGCTGCTCCGATGGACCAGGGCCAGGGCAAGGTCGACGTGGGCGAAGGCGGCGCCGGCGGTCACCGTGCCGTGGTCGGCGACCACCATGGTGTCCAGGTCCAGCGTCACGCCGGGGTAGCGGCGGCGGAACGCCGCCCCCAGCCACCAGCTGGTCGTGGCCCGCCTGTCGTCCAGCAGCCCCGTCTCGGCCAGCGCGAACACGCCCGTGCACGCCGCCGCCATCGTCGTGGCGTCGGGGTCCAGGGTCGCCAGGGCGTCCAGGAGGGCCCGACCCTGCTGGCTGCCGAGCGCGGCCATCGTGTCGGGCGCGTCCAGCGTCCCGAACGCCGGCACGACGGCGACGTCCAAGGACGGGATGTCGGCCACACCGAGCGTCGTCGGCAGCACGAAGCCCGCGCCGGTCGTCACGGTGGGCTGCAGCCCGACGATGCCCACGTCAAGGGCCGGGATCGCCTCGTCGACGGACGGGCGGACCGCCTCGGCCACCCCCAGCACGTCCACGAGCGCCGCCACGCCGGAGGTGAAGCACCCGTCCGTCGCGATGATGCCGATCCTCATGGCGCAGACGCTATCACCGACGCCGTTCGCGCCACCCCGCGGCCGCCGACGCCGTTCGCGCCACCCGCCGCCGCCGACGGTGCTAGCGGTACTTCTTCGGTGCGCGACGCATCTGCGGGCCCTTGGGCATAGGGGGTGCGGAGGCCTTCAACGCGCTGAGCTTGCGGTTCAACGGGCCGACCTCCTTCGCCTTGATGCTGCGGGGCAGCCGCGTCATGTGCAGGGCAAGCTTGCCAAGCTCGACCTGGCCGTCGCCGTGACCGACCAGGATCTCGTGCACCTGCACCTCGCCGGCCGCCCGGTCGAAGCGGCGGCGCTCCTTGGCCATGAGCTGCCGCAGCCGCGCAGGCGAGTCCCCCTCGGCCACCAGCACGACGCCGGGGCGTCCGACGACCAGGTGGATCATGTCCTCGCGGCGGTTGAACGCCACGGCAGGGGTGACCTCCCAGGCGCCACGCATGTTCTGCAGGACCGCCGCGGCCGCGCCGGGCTGCCCCTCGATGGCGGACAGGCTGTAGGCCTGGGTCCGACGGCCCAGGACGATCGCGGCGACCAGCAGCGCGAACAGCACGCCGATCGGGATCCACAGCCAGGACGGGCCCACGAACACGCCCAGCAGGATGAAGACCAGCAGGGTCAGCCCCACCGACCCGACCATGACGGGGACGAGGCGCGGGTCGTTGGCGCGGACGGCCTTGAAGGTCGCGACGAGCTGCTTGATCTGTTGCATGGGGTGGGTGCTCCTTACGGGCGCCCGATGCTAGCCGCAGCTGCAGGGGGCCGGTTGGCCTCGACAACCTGCTCTCGACGGACAAGGGTGGGGATCATGAACGCAACACGGGTCGTCGTGGCAGTCGGGGCGCTGATCGCGCTGGTCATCGGGGGGTGGCTCGTCCGCCCGTTGTTCGTCGACGAGGTGGTCGACGAGGAGTTCCCCCTGTCGGCCGGGGCCGTGGTCCCGGACGACATGACGCAGGAGGAGGTCGAGGCCGAGATGGCGGCGGCGGCCGCGGACACGACCGAGCAGGCCGAGCCGATGCCCGGGGACTCGCCGGTGGCGCTGCTCGCCGGTGACGTCACGGGTGCCGACAGCTTCCACGCGGGTGAGGGGTCGGCGACGCTCTACGAGCTGGCCGACGGCTCGCGGGTCCTGCGGCTGGAGGACTTCATGGTCACCAACGGGCCGGACCTCCGGGTGTACCTGGGACCGCTGGGCGATGACGGCGAACCGGACCTGGAGGAGGCGTCGGTCCAGCTGGGTCCGCTGAAGGGCAACGTCGGCAACCAGAACTACGACGTCCCGGACACGCTGGACGCGGGGTCGTCGCTGGCACTCGTCATCTACTGCGAGCCCTTCGCGGTGACGTTCGCAACGGCCGTGCTGGCCTGACCGTCGGCTCGCGCTCACGCCGTGCTCGGGCGCATCACAGAGGGTCATTCGAGAACATCGCAGGGTCATTGTCCCGTCGGACAGGTTTCACGGTGTCGGGTGGTTCGTACGAAGCCTTACGACCTGTTACGGTGATGTCACTTCACACGACGCCCCCTCCATCACCGGTGGGGGCGTCGTCAATTCCGGAGGACGTCGGTCGTCCACGCGCCTCCCGGCCGTACCCTGCGGGCACCGTGCGTCGACTCCTCCCCACCCTCGCCTGCGTGGCGCTCCTCGCGGTGTCCTGCTCGCAGCCCACCGACATCCCGGACTGGGCGCACGCGACGGCGGTCCCCGCGCCTGTCGGCTCGACGGCCCCCGCCCCCGGCCTGACAGCCGCACCTGCGTCCCCGCCGCCCCCGAGCCCGTTGGGCAGCGACATCCGGGTGGTCGAGCTGACCGCCGAGCAGGTGGCCACGCAGTCCGCAGGCGTCGTCGTCACCGTCGCACCGGGGGACATGT
Organism: Euzebya sp.; assembly: GCA_041633535.1. Classification (GTDB taxonomy): domain Bacteria; phylum Actinomycetota; class Nitriliruptoria; order Euzebyales; family Euzebyaceae; genus Euzebya. The sequence continues at coordinate 4,903 of JBFKGB010000265.1, forward strand.
CCTTCACCGTCAGCGTCGTCGGCCCCGACGAGCAGGCGCTCGTCGGGATACGCGAGGTCAGGGACCCGACGGGGGAGGTGCGGTACCTGGCGGACCTGCGCAACGAGCTGGTGATCGTCGACGAGCTGCATCCCCGGGTCCTCGCCGACGCCGGTGCCGTCGGGCTGTACGTCAGCGCGCCGGTCGGCGGGATCCTGACGCCCGGCGACTGGGTGGTGGACGTCGTCGGCAACGCCGGTGCCCCGGCGGTGCGCGTCGCGGTGCGCGCCGGGGACCCCCTGGCCCCCCAGGTCCTCGACGTCGTGGGCTGGGTGACGGCCGACGTCGGCGATCCCGCAGGCCTCGCCGCGGCGTGGCGGAC